>CAZGWG010000082.1:0-14701 GCA_964529165.1 uncultured Sphingobacterium sp. | reverse complement strand
CCGGATATTTGATCAGTTTATTTCCTACCCGAATACTGGTACGGATTTTAATACTTATCAGGCTTTTCTGCACATTTTCTGTTCCCCGCAGGTAGGAAAAGATCTCTTCCCTTGTACTTTTGTCGGATAAAATGGAGTAAATATTGGCCCTGACCATGATCGGCACAACGGTGGTTTCCGCAGGATTGATATCAATCCGCCGGTCGGTAGTCCCATTGACCAGTTCCTGACCCTTAAATGAAATGACATAATCAAACTGATTGATCTCAATAGATTTTGATCCGGGATTATTTATTCCCAGATTAAGCCTTGCCCTCAGTGGAATATCCTTTCTTAAAAGTCCAATAGCCAGTTCGGGCACACTACCCAGATCGAAGCTGCCTGTTTTGATTTGTCGGGTAATATCCCTGCCCGCAACATAAACACTATCGGCTGATTTTATATCATACCGGCATTGTTCCAGCAGTTTGATGTTCCGGGATACCCCGCAGCCAGCCGTAATTATAGCAATAAAGCAAATGAGCAGAAATTTTTTCATACCGCATTAACGCAGATTAACTGTTAAAGTATACCTTTTTACCAAAATTAATAATGAATCTCTGTAATTAAATGCAGGAAAGACCCTTCCTTACCGAAATGTCTACCCTCCTCCTGATTCGGAGTATCTACATGGAATGGAAGATTAAAAGAGGTGTATTGCAGTAAATTCATATTGTTAGTTTAACAAATACTTTTTGTTAATTCCGTAGTTTTGATTTGCTGTTATTAAATGTGGTTACAGCTTATTAATAAGGAAAATATTTTACTCAATACTCAGTACTCAAGAACTACCATGTCAAAAAAACTCTGCTTCACTGTCTTAATTCTACTATTAACTGTCATTTGCAACAGATTATCAGCTCAGCTTAAATCTACGGTCTACCTAAGTAATCATACATTTTCGAATGAGAATAATAGGGTAGGTACGCTCAGTTTACAGGGTTCTGAAGCTAAATTCAAGCTTAAAGGAGATAACGCAAAGCGATTTACACTAAAGGCAAACAAGCTTTATATTCGCAAAAAATACATCGAGACAGGTGCAAAATGGTATGATCTGACAATTGTGGCGCAAACAGGAGACAGCCAGCTTGAAGAAAACTTCAGATTAGTGAAAGATGAGTTTCACAGAAACAGCGTGATAGCCCACCGCGGGGCCTGGAAGAATACAGGAGCTTCAGAAAACTCAATTTCTGCATTGCAGCATGCCGTTAGTCTGGGTTGTCAGGGATCTGAGTTTGATGTACACATGACCCTGGATTCAGCTCTGATAGTTAACCATGACCCCTCTTACAAGGGTAAAGTAATTCACAATACAAATTTTTCCGAATTGAAGCAGCTCAAGCTTTCCAATGGTGAAAATATGCCCGATCTGGATGAATACCTTAACGAGGGCATGAAACAAAACTCAACCAAATTGGTGCTTGAACTCAAGCCTACTACGAATAAGGAACGTGCCATTCAAAGTGCACGTAAAGTTTATGAAATGGTAAAAAGTAAGAAGGCGCAGGCATGGATTGACTATATCAGTTTTGATTATAATATCTGCCTGGAACTAATGCGCCTTGATCCGTATGCAAGAGTAGCTTACCTGAATGGAGATAAATCCCCGGAATTACTTGCAGCCGATAAATTATGGGGACTGGATTATAATCAGAGCGTTTTTCAGAAAAATCCCGGATGGATCGAACAGGCAAAGGCGAAAGGATTAACAATCAATGCCTGGACGGTAAATGACCCAAAATTGCTGCAATGGTTTCTTGATCAGAAGATCGATTTCATTACAACCAATGAGCCTGAGTTGCTGTTGAAGATGCTGGGGAAGTAGAATGGAGAGCTACGAATTTACCTGTGCAATAGGCCTGAAAAATTCGTAATCACATGCTATAAGATATTGGTGACCTACGAAATCGACTTTTAAGATCCTTAGGTGATTTCGTCAGTCTTTTTCTACCTTTGGGGCTTGGCAAAGAAAATTGAAAAACATCAAAGTTTCGCTGAAAAGGCAGCAGCATTATTCTCACAGATGAAAAGTTCATTCAGTCTTTTCAGGCTGAATGATCCGCTTCGCATGGCAGCAGCGACAGCCTTCTTCACCACCTTTGCATTGCCTCCTATAATCATCATTTTCACACAATTCTTCAGGTTCTGGGTTGATCCTGGTGTGTTGAGTTCAGAACTGATCAACAGGCTGGGCCATATTCTCGGCAGAGGTAGCGCTCGTCAGGTGGAGGGAGTCCTTGAGGCGGTCAGCGGATTGAATCAAAGCTGGTATATTACCGTGTTTGGCTTTCTGTTTTTGATGTTTGTAGCTACAACCCTTTTCGATGTAATTAAAAATTCTCTGGAGCAAATCTGGGATATCCGTATCCGGCCTGAATTGGGCATTTTATTCAAGATCCGTTATCGCGTACGCTCATTAATCATCATTTTTCTTGCCGGCTTCTTGTTTTTAGCCGCACTGTTTATGGAAGGGATTCAGGTGTTTTTAGGAAATTATTTTGGAGGAATTCTTGGTGGTGGAAAAAGCTTTTTTTACTATCTGATCAATGATATTATTTTTGTGGTAGTAGTAAGTATTTGGTTTACAGTATTATTTAGATTTCTTACCATCGCAAGACCCAGATGGAGTATTGCCTTTGGCGGAGCACTTTTTACCGCAATCCTCTTCAATCTGGGGAAATGGATATTAGGTTATCTGCTCATACAAAGTAATATCGGTATCATCTATGGTGCTTCCGGTTCCATGGTTCTAATTCTCCTTTTTGTATTTTATTCCTCCATTATTTTATACTATGGAGCATGCTTTGTCAAAATACTGAGTGATGCACAGGGAAAACCAATCCGAACAGCAAAAGAAGCCTTTTCTGTTGAAGTACTTGAAGTTAAACGTAAGTAACTCAGGTTTAGTTCCATTCCCCATTCCCCATTTCCCATTCTCTATTCCCTGTTCCCTGTTCCCCATTCCCTATTCCCACCCACCCCCACAATAGTTCAAAAAAAACATTCAAATAGTCCCATTTTAATATTTCATTATTATCTTTCATGGTTAAATAGAATTAGAAAATGATTTTGACCTTCAAATATGCATCCGCATTATTTAAAACTCTGGGAATAATCCTATGTATTGGTTTTTCAGAAATGCTTTATGGACAAACAGTTATTCAGCCAGGTCTGAGTGATCTAACCTTCTTTAAAAAACCCTCCAAAAGTTGGCAGATTGCGGGCAGTGTTCAGGCAGATCTTAAAAAGGCAAATACCCTTTATTTTACAAAAGGTACCGGAATTCTGCTTAATCTTCCCGACAGTAAGCAAAAAGGAGAAGACTTGTACAGCCTTGCAGATTATGGAGATATTGATCTGGAACTTGAGTATCTGATGGCTTTAGAATCGAATTCAGGTATATACCTTCAGGGCCGCTATGAGATTCAGCTAATCGATACCTGGGGAGCAACAGCAATCAGATCAGGAAGTAATGGAGGTATTTATGAACGCTGGGACGAATCAAAACCCAATGGACAGAAAGGTTATATGGGTTATGCACCAAGACAAAATGCCAGCCGTGCACCAGGTCTTTGGCAAAAATTAAAGATTTCTTTCCAGGCACCACGCTTCGATAATAAGGGAAACAAGACAGCTAATGCAGTGATGCTGAAAGTTGAACTGAACGGAGTTCTTATACATGATCATGTGGAATTATCCGGCCCTACACGCGGAGCAATAGGTGATGGTGAAACAGCCTCTGGCCCGCTGCGAATTCAGGGCGATCATGGTGCTATTTCCTTCCGTAACATTAAGATAAGCAAATATGATCAGGGAAGACCTTCCGAAGCAGTTCAGGTAGCCGGCAATTCAGTTGACCCGATACATATTGAGCCCTCAGAAAATTATATTTTAAGAAGTTTCATGGACCTCCCGGGATTTCAAAGGGTGGTTCATGCCGTATCTGTTGCCAGTCCTGAGAAAGTTCATTATACCTACGATATGGATAATGCGGCAATCATTCAGGTTTGGAGAGGCGGATTTCTGAATGCAACACCAATGTGGCATGATCGCGGAGACGGATCTTCAAGGCCATTAGGAATGGTACAGCGCTTTGGTAAACCTGCCCAAACCTTGTCAAGGCTTGCAAATGGACAGTCTGCATGGATCAGCGATACCACAGGAACAGGGTATCGCCCCAAAGGTTATGTGCTTGATGCAGAGGGAAGACCAACCTTTAAGTATATAACTTATGGCATTATGGTTAATGACTCGGTTAATTTGCTGGAAAAAGGACAGGGAATTAATCGGCGGATCAGCCTTTCCGATACTTCTGTCGGCCTTTATTTCCGTCTGGCCGAGGCAGCAAATATTACCAAAGTATCAGAAGGTTTGTATCTGATAGATGATCAATCTTATTTCCTGCGCCTGGATGAGGCCGATGGAGCAAAAGCCCTGATCCGCGATCAAAATGGCCGAAAGGAACTAATTATTGCTGCAGTTAAAAATTTAAGCTATTCAATTTTATTCTGATCCAGACATGAGACACTTTAAAAATATATATTATTCAGTTCTTTTCATTTCAATGCTTGGCAGCAGTATTTTGGTCAATGCTCAGGAAACGCCAAAGGAAGAGGATTTCTTTAAGATTATGAAGGTTTCTACGCCCGAAGGAATTATCCTGGAAGTTGGCGGACTGGTAAGCCTCCCCAATGGTGATCTGGGGGTTTCAACCCGCCGCGGAGATGTTTTTATAGTTGAGAACCCAACCAGCAGCAGACCTTACTTCAGAAAATTTGCTTCCGGAATGCATGAAGTGCTGGGTCTGGCGTATAAAGATGGCGCATTTTATTGTGCTCAGCGGGGTGAACTGACTAAACTTGTGGATACCAACCTTGATGGCAAAGCCGATGTTTATGAGACGGTCTACTCCTGGCCACTTTCAGGTCACTATCATGAATACAGCTTCGGACCGAAGATTGCTCCCGATGGCTCATTTTTTGTAACCGGTAACGTAGCCTTTGGTAACGAAGAATGGTGGAGAGGCGAAAGCCGTGTGCCCTGGAGAGGATGGGCAATGCGTATCACTGAAGATGGTAAAATGCAGCCATGGGCTACCGGAATGCGCTCACCCGCAGGCCTCGGATTTTTAAACAATGAACTCTTCTATACCGATAATCAGGGTGATTGGATGGGATCAGGAGCATTATGGAAAATAGAAAAAGGTGATTTCATGGGACATCCGGCAGGTTTAGCCTGGAATGGTAGACCGGAATCTCCTGTTAAACTGACAGAAGCACAGTTTAATTCTAAAATAGATCCCCGTAAAACAAAGAACGATAAAGGCCGGTACATAAAGCCCGAGAATATTGTTAACGAGAATTTTAAGACTCTTTTTGATATGAAGAAAGAGTTTCCTGAACTGCGTTTACCTGCTGTCTGGCTTCCTTACGGAATTCTCGGAATTTCAACTTCTGAGCCGGTCACCATCCCAAAAGGAAATTTCGGACCTTTTGAAGGACAGATTCTTGTGGGTGATCAGGGAATGAGCATGTTATCAAGGGTCTTTATGGAAAAGGTTAATGGAGAATATCAGGGAGCCTCCTTTGTATTCAAAACCGGTTTCAGATCAGGAGTATTGCGAATGTCATGGGCCAGAGATGGTTCTTTGTTTATCGGTGAAACAAACAGAGGCTGGGGTTCTGCTGGCGAAGCAAATGAAGGTTTGGAACGCCTCGTATGGAATAATAAAATGCCATTCGAAATGAAAGCAGTGAGAGCGATGCCCGATGGATTTGAAATCGAATTTACCCAACCGGTAGATCCTGTATCAGCCAGAGACATTGCCTCTTATTCTGTAGAAAGTTATATCTATAAATATCAGCCTGTTTATGGAAGTCCACCCGTAAATACACAAACCCTCAATATAAAAGGAGTGAAACTTTCTGCCGATGGTCTGAAGGCGAGAATCGTTGTTGACAATCTGCGTAAGTATTATATTCATACCATCAGACTCGAAGGAGTCAGAGAAAAGGAGCATTATTATTCACTTGTTCATCCTATTGCGTATTACACATTAAACAATATTCCTGAGGGGCCAAAATTGTCAGTTTCTGAATTGAGTACAAAAAATTCGGCTTTGATCCCTGAAAAGGTTCAGGGCAATAACAATGTGTCAAAAAATCCGGCAGTCTCCAATGATACAAAACCCGGACAATCCGAAAAAGTGCCCACATTCAATGATGTGAAAGCGATGATGGCTTCATACACCTGTTTATCCTGTCATAACCCCGATCGGAAACTGGTTGGACCTTCGTTTAAAGATATTGCAAAACGCAAATACAGTCCCGAAAAGATTCTGCAGCTTATCCATAATCCTCAGCCAGAAAACTGGCCGGAGTATCCAACACCAATGCCACCAATGCCGCAGGTTAAAAAGGAAGACGGTTTGAAAATTGCAGCCTATATTAATTCATTGAGGTAACATTTATAAAAATTAAAAAAATTCATCTTCTCTTCATCTTGTCTTTCAATCTTTAGGGATGATTTATAATCATGCTTAAAAATTGGAAGACATGAAAACTTATATTTTATTTTTTATCGTATTTCTATTATCCTTTTCCGGGTATTCCCAAACAGGCCGGGGTATGCGCAGAGAAGGACAGGCAGGTACTGGAAGAGCTACCGGAACTCAATCCATAGGCGCTGAAGCTCATGGAAACGGAGGAATCTCCGGTGTACAGGGATCTGCCAAAGGCAAAAGTGGTAAATCTAAGCAGGGAGGGAGTTGTAATCCCGGAAATGATGCATCCGGTACCTCAGCTACAGGAATAAGAAGAGGAAGTAGTACAGGTATAGGGACCAGAATCAGCCAGCCAAATATCCGAACGAATGTCCGTGTAAATACCGGAGTTCGGAGCTTTTAAGGCTTCTATCATATATTGCCTTTATGTTGAGTGATTGTTTGCCTCTATTTGAGGCAAACTTTCTTTATTTTTACACAAAATGAAATTTATAGCTGTTTATCTTATAATTATCCTGTTTGCCCTTTGTGGCATTCTGCCGGCTAGTTTATATGCCGGGGATAAGGAAATTGATGGTAAACCAGTCAGATTCAATTACACAAAAGATATCCCGGCTATAGTATCGGATACAATTATACCCCAGAGAACAGGCGAAAAAAGAGAACAAGACCGGCCCGCTACTGACATCCGTCCCGGAGAAAACAGACCAGAAGATATCAGACGTATAGAGGAAATAAATGCCGAAAATCAGCGGATACGTCATCGGACAGGTATAAAACAAGTTCCCCGTTCCATTCCAAAATTGAAACCTAAGGCAGTTACTGATCGCATACCAATAAGAAGACCGCCAATGAGGATACCAAAGAAAGGATTTGGAGGTATTCACTATTAAAGATTCTATTAATTGAATATGAAAGGTTGGATCGTTTTATTGGTAATTACCTTGCTTTTTGCAGGAAATACATTTGCCCAGCGCGATTCAACCCAGGAAGATAGAAGACGCACCACACTTACCCTCGCGGGTATTTATGGCAACAATGCTAACTATTACGGGCAAACTGCCGAGCAAAAATTACCCTATTTTCTTACCAATGCATCATTACGCTTAAAGGGTGGTTTTTATTTCTCAGCAGGATCTTATAAACTAATCAATGCGGGCGGACCGGCAATATCTGAGCTTGATCTTACGGCCGGATACGAAGCCGATATAGTAAAAAACTTCAATCTCTCTTTCGGATACAGCCGTTCTATTTTTGCCAGGAACTCTCCACTTCTGGGCGCAGCCAATGAGAATACAATAAGTACCTCCCTGGCTTGTGATCTTACTATTTTTAAAACGGGTTTAAGTGCTTATTACGCCTTTGGTACCCAAAGAGATCTGTTTATGTCCTTCAATACCTCAAAGACATTAAACCTGGGAAGCCTGTTCAGTAAAAATGATTTTATATCCTTTGAACCGGGCATAGAATTGGTAGGAGGGACACTTCATTATCTGGAAGAATATATTGTGAGGCGCGACAGACCACTTAATCTCATGCACCTTGATCCTTATCCCATATCCAGAGAACTAAGCTATAGAATAACAAGGGATGCAAGTAGTTTCGACATGATCTCCTACAACGCGAATTTCTTATTAGGGTATAACCGCAGTAATTATCTGATTGAAACCGGCTGGCAGCTTTCAGCTTTAGGTAAGAATGTTTCAGAGTCGAAACAAAAAGCACGTTCATTTTTTAATTTAAGTCTTTACTACCAATTCTGATTTGAAAGTATTACTTATAGAAGACGAAAAGACGCTGGCTTATGAAGTAGAAGCGTTTCTTAAAAAAGCATTTTATATCTGCGACCTTGCTCATACTGCGCGCAAAGGACTTGAGATGCTTGGTATTAACCCCTATGATTTTGTTCTGCTGGATCTTGGATTACCCGATCTTGATGGATTAAAGGTTTTACAGGAAGCAAAAAAATTAAATCCTGATGCAGCATACATTATTCTCACAGCCAGAGGAAATATCGAAGACCGTATTGTCGGCCTGGATCTGGGTGCCGATGATTATCTGCCCAAACCCTTCTCACTGCTCGAATTGCAATCCAGAATGCAGGCAATATCCAGAAGAAAGTTTAATGTCAATACCCATGAACTTGATCTGGGCGAATTTAAAATTGATCTTCAGAAGAGAGTAATTAATCATTCAGGAAGTGAAATTGACCTCACCAGAAAGGAATTCGACCTGCTTAGCTACCTCCTTCTGCATAAGAACAGAGTGCTAACAAGGATGCAGTTAAGTGAACACATCTGGGGTACCTTTGCCGATGATGATTATGACTCTAATTATATAGATGTCCACGTTAAGAATATTCGTAAAAAGCTGAGTGCTTTCGGACCGGTTGAATGGCTCGAAACCGTTAGAGGTGTTGGATATAAAATCAGGATTAAATGAAATTAATCAGCAAGCTTACCCTTTTTATTACGCTGTCGAAGCTTGCTATTGTATTGCTTTTTGTCCTTACACTGCCCTACCTGATTGGTGGAATAGCCAGAACCTATACCGATTATTATCTCAGGCAGCAACAAAAAAAGGTACTCGAGGTGGTAGCCAAAAATGGGGTTAACTCTTACCTGCAGGGCGAAGAAAGTTATGGTAGCTACACCATGCTGAAAGAGGAATATATTTCTCTTGAGCCTGTAGCCAGGGGTTTTAAAATAGATACAATTTATACCGATGAACGGATCATTGAACAGGATACCCTGCAATACAGGGTCCTGACCCATTCTTTTCCGGCTGATACCAGTACCTATCTGATGGAAGTCGGTAAGACCATCGATACCATTGATCAGTATAACCGGCCTTTACAGCGTATTGCAACTTATGTGTTGCTGGCACTGATCCTGATTACCCTGATCATAGATCTTTTTTATACACGTTATCTGCTTCGTCCGCTGGGCGAAATCATCAATACCAAAATCAGGAACCGTAAATTTCCTTTTAATGAAAATTCAATCCCGGTTAAAACGTCAACTACTGATTTTAAATACCTGGATAATTCCCTGCTCAGCCTGATGCAACAGATTCATGAAGCCTTCGAAAAGGAAAGAGAATTTACTGCAAATGCATCACATGAGCTAATGACCCCAATCGGCATCCTTCAGAATAAAATTGAAAACCTGATGGGAGAGCCTGAAGTGTCTGAACTGGTGCAGTTGCGACTAATCGGAATGCAAAGAACCCTGAACCGGCTTAAACGGATTGTGCATTCACTACTCTTAATCTCGAGAATTGAAAATGAACAATTCACCAAAAAGGACTCGGTAAAGGTCACCGAATTGTTTGAGGATGTGTTGGATGAAATCAATCACAGACTTAGTGAGAAGGAAATCAGCCTGGAGAAAAGTCTTTCAGAAAAAGTCATACTGGTTAATATTAACCGCGATCTCTTATTTCAGTTGGTTTATAATCTGGTTAACAATGCAATCAGGTATAATAAAGCCAATGGAAGCATCCGGATATGGGATCAGATAAATCAGGAAGGCGCTTATGAAGTTAATATCACAGATACCGGTATCGGCATTCCTGAAGATGAAATCGGGACTATTTTTAACCGTTTTAAGAAAGCTAATCAGTCGGAAGAATCTGCTGGTTATGGCCTCGGATTATCGATTGTAAAAAGCATTGCCGATTATCATCAAATCAAAATCAGAATTATTTCTGAGGTTTCTAAGGGAACGACGTTTACCATTGCTTTTCCTGAGGAGTTGGTAGGGAATGGAAATGGGAACCCGATAGCTATCGGGTAGGGAACAAAGTCTGTAGCTTTTTATTTCATTTGGGGTATGGTGTCCTGGCGCAGGCACCGTTGCTGGTGCGCGCGTGCCGCGCGTACCATGATTAACAAAGCACACGCGACACGCGTGCGCTAGCGGGGGTCGTGGCCTCCGCCACGATGACAATTCAATATTTAATAGTAGGGGAGATCCTGACTTTCGTCAGGATCGGAGTTAGTACCTAAAAAAGGCCTTTTCAATGTGTAAATTGCAGCTATTGATAAGACTCCAATTCCGGCCTTGAGCCGAATCTCCTCGCGACACCCAAGGAGTTGTCATTCTCGCGAAAGCGAGAACCTCCTTTGTAATTAACGCGTAATTTATCCTTAACTTAATGACATTGGGCTTTCGCCACAAATTGGAAAACGGACTGGGTAAATACAATGTTCAATTAGAAAACCCGAAATGAAATGGATGAAAGACGATTCCTTAAATCATTTCCATCGGATTTGACAGATTCCGGCCTCAGAGCCGTATTCTTTTCACCCACCCATCGGCTGTCATGGCGGGCTTGACCCGCCACCTCCCTCTGACATATAAATATTCCGCCCCCCGATCCTAAATTCCATTTTCCCTCATAATTCAATGTGATGGCTGGTGGCTTGACCCACCTCCCCATTCCACCTCCCTGGGCAAATCACAGCCCCTCCTGTGGAGGACGGCGTGGCATCAAAATAAAAAAAACAGATTATCCTCTGGCGTTTTACATTAGCGGTAGTGTCCCCCGCCGGCGGGGGAATTAAAGGGGGTGGTGTGAAAGATTATCAGTAATTATAAGAATATATTCCCTTTGCCAACCCAATAAGCCAAAGCCCCCCGATATGCGAAAATCCCTTTTTTCCATTCTTACTGTAACCAAATCATTTCCCTGTCGTCTTATCATCAAATACATTTAAACCAATAACAGCAATCAGATTTCCTCTTTTATATAAGGATTATGAGAATGGTCCTAAGGAGAGTTTTTGTGCGGATTCTTTAAAGAAAATGAATAAACGATACTTTGCTTCTATACTTACACTACTATTTTTTCTATACGCTTCAGGATCAGGCTTTGCCCAAAACAAAGTTCCCGGATCCAAAATAAGCGGAACGGTATTGGATGAAGAGAAAAAACCTCTCGATTTCGCAACCATAAGCCTCTTGAAAAGTGCTGATTCTTCACTCGTACGCACAGCCGTAAGTGACCTGGATGGTAAGTTTCTACTGTCTGATTTACCGGCCGGAGATTATTTTCTGACTGCCAGTATGATAGGCTTTAAGAAAGTAAGCACTAAAGTTTTCAATATCAGCGCGGCTAATTCTTCGATGAATTTCCCGGAGATTATCGTTGGCAGGGATAGTAAAATGCTTGGAGAAGTTACCGTCAGAGCCATTAAGCCATTTGTAGAGCGTAAGATGGACAGATTAGTGGTAAATGTTGAAAATAGCAGTGTTGCAACGGGTTCAACAGCACTTGAAGTACTGCAGAGAGCACCCGGGGTTACCGTCGACCAGAATGATAACATCGCTATGCAGGGTAAGCAAGGCGTTCTGGTTATGATTGATGGTAAACAAACTTATATGAGTAATGCAGATGTAGCCAACTTGCTGAAAAGTATGCCCAGCTCACAGATCGAAACGATTGAACTCATCACCAATCCTTCGGCGAAATACGATGCGGCCGGAAATTCAGGAATCATCAATATTAAAACCAAAAAAAGTAATAACGTGGGTACAAATGGTACCCTGACTGCGGGTACTGGTTATGGCGATAATTATCGTTCAAATGCCGGACTTTCATTGAATCATAGAAACGGGGCTGTGAACCTTTTCGGAAATTATAATTTCTCAAGTGTTGACCGCGGACAGAATATGATTATTAACCGTGAGGTTTCCAATTCAAACGTAATGACCTATTTCGGACAAAGCGGAAATTCAATCAGGAAGAATGATAATAATAATTTCAAAGCAGGACTGGATCTGTTTCTGAATAAAAATAATACCCTCGGACTTTTGTTGAACGGTTATAGTAATGCGGGTACCGAGCTTTATAATAATACCACCTTTATCGGGCCATCATTCAGTCAGACAGATTCATCAGTCATAGCAGTAAATGATGAAAACAGTAAGTACCGCAACATGGCCTATAATCTGAACTATAAATCAGTGCTGGATACGTCCGGAATGGAACTTACGGTCGACCTGGATTACTCCCGTTTCAATGGGAGTAACAGAACCCTTTACGACAATCGCTTTGTGAATTACATCGGACCAGACAAGGATCCAACCTTCATCAGGAACAGTACACCCTCTCTGATCAATATTAAGGCAATAAAAGTGGATTATACCCTGCCTTTAAATAAGACGATGAAATTTGAAGCCGGGTTAAAGAGCAGTATTGTCAAAACCGATAATGATTTCAGATTTGAGCAGCTGAAGAGTAATATTTGGGAAAATGATGCCCGCAGAAGCAACCAGTTTGTTTATGATGAAAATGTAAATGCAGCCTATACGAATCTGAACAAGCAGTTTAAGAAAACAAGCATTCAGTTTGGATTGAGAGCAGAGCAAACAAACTCAAAGGGAAATTCCATTACCACCTCCAAACTGGTAGAACGTAGTTATATTGATGTTTTTCCAAGTCTGTTTATCAATCAGACCTTATCCAAAAACCTGGATATGGCTTTCTCCTATAGCCGCCGTATCGACCGCCCGAGTTATGATGCTTTAAACCCTTTTATTTATTTTCTTGATCAGTACACCTATAACCAGGGAAATCCATTCCTGAATCCCCAATACACCAATAATTACGAAGTGTCTTACAGCTATAAAAAGACCTACAACCTGTCATTAAATTACAGTCTCACCAGGGATGTAATTACCGAGGTTTTACTTCCCGATACTGCTAAAAAGGCATTATTCCAGACCAATGAAAATCTGGATAAACAGATTAATTATGGTTTAAACCTCAATGCACCTGTTACTTTGAGCAAATGGTGGAGCAGCAGCAATAATGTGCTGTTATACTACCTTGGGTTTCGTTCTGCCGATCTGAGAGGGCAGAATCTGAACACCGGAAAGGTAGCATATCAAATTAATTCACAGCATAAATTTACAATCAGCAAGACCTTAAGTGCTGAATTACTGGCCGATTACCGATCCCCATTAGAATACGGAACTCTGAAACTGAGTTCACAATATGGTATTGATCTCGGTCTCAGTAAAACCCTATTGAACAAGCGGGCAAACATAAAATTTGCACTGAGTGATGTATTTGATACCCGAAAACAAACCATATCCAGTGCCTATACCGGTCTGAATTATAACCTGGTTCAGAAAAATGAAACCCGGATTGGTCGTATAAGTCTGAGTTATCGTTTCGGTAAGACTGAGATAAAACCCGAGCGCCGCCGCTCTACCGGATTGGAAGATGAGCAAAGACGAATGAAGAATTAGTTTAATGTTGATTGGTTGAAATGGCCCCGGGACCCGATAGCTATCGGCTGGGGCCTTTCGTTTTTACAGCAGCTCTTTCAATACCACCCAAACATTGTCGGCCAATATTTTATGACCTTCAGGAGTCGGATGTATACCATCACTCTGATTAAGCTCAGGAACACCACCAACTTTATCAAGCAGAAATGGAACTAATGCCATATTGTTTTTCTTAGCCAGTTCCGGAAAGATCACCCTGAACTCAGACGCATATTTACTACCCATATTAGGAGGTACTTCCATACCGGTCATTACCAGTTTTGCATCCGGATACTTAGCTTTCACCTGGTCAATAATACTCTGTAGATTCTTTCTGGTTTCTGTAAGAGGAATACCCCTTAAGCCATCATTTGCCCCCAATTCAAGCACAAATACATCAACTTTTTGTTTCAGTAGCCAGTTTATTCTTTCTTTGCCGGCCGCAGTAGTTTCACCACTTAATCCTGCATTCACCACTTCATAAGGAAGATTTAAGGAATCAATCTTATTTCCGATAAGGGCCGGAAAGGCTTCATCAGGCTCTACACCAAGTCCGGCAGTCAGACTATTTCCAAAAACCAGAATACTTTTCTTAGCAGGTAATTTTGAGACATTCAGGCTGTCAGCAGATTCATTGTCAGCTTTTTTATTTTCACCATTGCCGCAAGCACTGAGAATAGCAATCAGGAAAAGCAGACCGTACAATTTTATTTTGAGCATAATCTTTGAATAAGGAAATCCGAAAATACAGATTTAGGGTTTTGTTTCCTAAAGGGATTTGGTAGCAGTTTAAAGACTAACGAATCTACCAAGCTAGCGCACACGTGTCCCTCTACTTTACTGTCCGTAGAGTTAAGCGCAGCGTCTCTACGGATTAATAAAT
>CAZGWG010000081.1:10954-14838 GCA_964529165.1 uncultured Sphingobacterium sp. | reverse complement strand
AAGTTAAAAATCTCGTTTCAAAATATAGTTTTTCCTCTGCCGTAGAACAGGAAGCCGTTAAGTTCGCTGAGGAGTTTAATAAATTTTATCATTGGACTAAGACTTCCGGTGGTTGGGAAAAATCAGAAGCTAAAGATGATTGGTATAATGTTCATCGACCATCAGCAAGAATTAATACCAAAGAACTTTACGATATTTTTAAACAATCAAACCCTATATAACAGATGAATACCTCTAAACATAATAATTCGATCAATGCATTTTGGTTATGCAAATATCTGATATCAGAAAATAAAGAGCTGATTAAGTCAACCGCAATTAAAGATTGTCATGCCATAGGCTTAAATTCATTCATTATTAATGAAAATCCCAGGATGAGGCTCTACACCGCTGACCCAAACTGTGAACTCTATAAATTGGGTATTTATATTGAAAACCCAATTATTCCCATTCATAGACATAAATACCGGGATTTATTCTTCCAACTTTATGGGAACGTAGTTCATCATATCTATGATGTTGAGAACTGGATAGGATTAGGGCAAAAAACCTTCCGAATTGCTAAATATCGATATAATCGAATTGGGGATTCAAATAAAGAAATAAAATTTGTTGATAACGTGGATATTGCTTATAGATCAACACTTATCAACCCAGAATACCTAAATCCTTCTGATTATCATACCGTTTATTTGGAACCGGCACAACTTTATCCCAACCCAAAATGTTGCTGGTTGATCATTGAAACTGAAGAAGATAGTTTTTTTGATTTTAATAAATTTGCTTACTCTCAAGATCTTAAAGAAAGACCGGAGCTTTATCAAAAGTTTGATGCTAACTTTGACATAATTAAATATCTCCAAAATTATTTAGATTAAATTAAACTTACCCAATCGAGCCCTATATGAGAAATAAACCATCCTTCAAACTATATTCAGGAGATACGTTTAAAACGGCCTCAAAACAGATGATAATAACCATTATTGAGGTAATCTCTTCCTCCGATGAGTTACTGGTAGAAATAAAAGATCTTTCAGATACTCTTCAGCCACCAATAAGACAATCATGGTCATTAAAATCTACTGTTAAGGATTTATTAAATACTGATAAAAGCCCTTATTGCCAATTAATTCAACGCGAAGCTTTAACTAGGATGAATTTCTGGGCAGAGATTGAACAAGAATATCCGGATGGGTATAAAATATTCTTAGAATGGATTGTAGCCTATAAAAAACGGGTGAAATGGAATGACCTCTTCAATTCAAGAGGTATGATGCCTAATAATAAACAGGCCTTTGTGCCATACATGGCTGATCTTCCTTTTGCTTTTCAAATAGGCATTTTCATTGAATTCGTTTGTGAAAGAGATGAATTGATAGTCTGGGAAATTGATGACATGTTCTCCCACGATTGGAGAGAACAAATTACTGAATACTTTAGGATGCTACAAAATGATGAAAACAAATAAATATTATTATTAATCAATTAAACAAACAATTATGAACGCAACAATCGAGAACATTACCATTGACTACAAAAAAGAAGCTAAATCAGATAGAGGCATTCCGGAAGAAAAAATGACATTGGCAAGTAAAAAAGATTTAAAAGGTAACCAAGTAATTACCTTGACTACCGAAGGTTTAACCTTGGACCCGGATAATCTTGATGAATTCATCAAGATGTTGAAAAAGTTCAAAGATCAGGCAACAGGGAAATAAAAATTACTTAAATTTTATATGCTAATAATGGATAGATCAGAAATTAAACAAACGATCATAGACTTAATACTTCCTTCCATAGATTCAAAAATCCATCATTCTATAAATCTATACCTAAATGATCCTTTTAGTGAATTAGGATTAGATAGTTTAGATTATATGGAGTTCGTCATGGCGTTGGAAAAGAAATTTAACGTCAGTATTTCGGATGACCAAATGGCCAAATGTAATTCCATATCAGAATTTGTCAACCTAATCGATTCTTTGATAAATAAATAAGGTGAAACAGGACGACCTTAAATATTACCATAAAAGATATGGGCCTATCATGCAAATGGTAAAGCTGTGGTTAGTAGAAAATCCAAGCAACTCCAAAGAGCTATTGGAAGCAGGTGTCAAAATATGGAAAGCCACCTGCTTTCCTTTACGTTTCATTAGTGATAAAATGGATATTGACATTACTATTCTTGTGAATGCGGTAAATGAAAAAATATTGGAATGGAAAAGGAACGGTAATGTTCCTAAAACGGATGTCCTGGGAGATGTATTTCAAAGGTATTTTCCAGAGCTATGTTGTATTAGGTATACAATGGAAGAGATTTATAGAATGAAATGCTGGGAAAGTGAAGAGGGGCCTAATTATTTTATGTTATGTGGATTAGCTAAATCATGGAATAATAGAACCAGGGAGATTATAAAGCCAGGGAAGCCTAAAAAACTACCCGCAAATGATAATGTAGATCAAGTGGTAAAAGATCGCTCAGATGCTAAAAAATATGGCAAAATAGAGAAATCTACTATGAATAATAAATTGAGGGCGCACAGATTTATTTCTGTGCTTCCTACCAGGAATCCTGAAATATGTATAGGAGATATCATTTAATAAAAATGCAAAATGAAAGAATTAAAAGTTTTAATTGGGAAAAAAAAGCATAGAGTAATCTATATAGATTATAATGGTGGGCTTCCTCATTCTGTTGTTACCGAATGCCTCATCGAAACTGCAAATCCACCATATCACAGAGTTTATCATTGGGACTTTTTTGCAAATAACGGCAATTGTAAAGATATGAGACATTATAATTCCGGAAGTGGTGGAAACAAGGATGAAATAATGGCTCCTAAATGGGTAAAGGGTCATGGGGCGGAATATTGGATGGCTGAAGATATAAAATTGGTTGGAAGAGTTAAAAATGGGATTCTAATTAAAAAACCAAAAAGAATAAGGATTTATGGGAAGAGCTCCATTAATCCATTTAAAATCTCAGAAGAGGCACAATCCGAGGAATATTGTGAAGAATGTGGATATTCAAGCACCGAATTTTGTGATGAGCATAAATATATTGATGAGCAGGGAAATGATCAGTATAAAAGCTGTATTTAAATATCTAATTACAATATAGACCTATATGATAAACTATACCAGAGTTAAGCATAAGAAATCTTTAAATATTGACAACTTAAATAGAATATGTCCGAATTATTCAGAAAAAAGACATAAGACTACATTTTTTGAAAATTATAGTTATGCTTGTAAGAAATGTAAAATATGGTGGGTAATACCGTGAGAAACAAATAGCGAGAATGTAAAACCAAAGAAAGAAAATATGATTAAAAAATTACTGCTCCTGCTGTATACTCTTCCATCGAGGATAATTGTATACCTAATTTATATTGGTATTGCATTTTTGATACTGATTACTGATATTCATGATAATAAAAATCATGATAAATCTGATAAACTAATTGATTTCTTAATTGATTGGATCGATCTTAAAAATAAAGGACTATATCATATACTAAATTGCTTTATCTGGATTGCCATTATTTTTGTCATAATTAAAATACAATTAGGATTATGATAGAAAAATATAAAGCATACGATATCTTCAAAAATCATCTTCTTTCAAATGATGAGTCCAAACTCCATAAATCATTCTTACATGTTGGACCATTAAACGAATGCATCACCTATTTTATGGATAATTTCCAGTTCAAGACAGGATACTTGGTGTGCAAAGAACAAGACAAGTATAAGAGCATGTTGAAAAAATATAGCCAGTTTAACAGATATGAGTTCTTTAATTTCATGATCAATCACCATATGGCGGATGCGGATCCTACGCCAAAAGAGCATGTAGAAGTTAAATCTTATCCTTTCCGGAA
>CAZGWG010000081.1:0-10944 GCA_964529165.1 uncultured Sphingobacterium sp. | reverse complement strand
ATCGTTAGCGTGTTTGAAGGGCCTCATACTCCAATGATTTTAAATGAAATTAATTTGGATGGAACCTATATGGTTATTACTGAAAGAGATATTTTAAATACTTGCGCTATTGATGAAAGCCTTATACATTCTATTTGCCTAAAGAATGGGATGAGTTTGGCCCATGAAGGAAATGAATTATTTATATACTGTAAATCTCCATATTCATGGGAAATTTCAATAAAATAAAAGCAAAGATATGCCCTTGTGGTAAAGGGTTCATTCCTAAGATTGGGCAGAAACATTGTAGTTCTTTTTGTAAAACAAAATATGGGGATGTTATAGAAGATAATCCTAAAAAAGGAAAACCTCGAATTTCATCCACCAAAACATCTTTTAATGGATATGTTTATCACAGTGCATTAGAGGCCAACTACGCTCAAAAATTAGATTTAAGGATCAAAGCCAAAGACGTTAAGTCCTGGACCCGGCAGCACAAGTTTGAGCTATACGTTGCCGGAATTAAGATCTGTAATTATTACATTGATTTTAGAGTTGAATTATTTGATGGTAGTATTGAATATGTGGAAGTAAAAGGTTTTGAGACCCAATTATGGCAGTTAAAATGGAATCTTACAAAAGCTCTATTCAATAAATTAACCGAAGGAGAAAACGCAAAATTATTATTAGTAAAAAAAGTATAAGAACATGGTAAGAAGATTTAAAAATGCAATTATATTAGGGGTTTGGGCTTTTAAAAACCCACAATCATTACAACCAAACAATTTTAAGATGTTAAGCCAGATCTTAGAATTAATACTAAAGGTTGGCACAGAAAATAAACCTTTAATGTCTAAGTTATGTGTTATTCATCCTATTGATGGGATGACAATGGAATTAGTATCGATATGGGCTGGCCCCGGGATAGCAGCGTGTCCTACTAAAAGGATCAAAGAATTGGTGGAGGAAAACCAAAAACTAAAAAGAGAATTGGAGAAGGCATTGTTTGATAAAGAAAATAAAAGTAGCGAATAAAAAAGCCAAAGGCTTACGTTCCTCCGGCTTCTAAATTATCCATACACGGTCTAGGCATACAGATCATTAATCCATGTCAGGATTATTATTTTTTCATTTTAGCAGAAGCCATCTTAATTGCATCGGCATAGGTCTTACCTGGTTTCCCTTTTTGTTCTTTATTCCAAATCTCTTTTGCAAGATCTGTTCTCTTTTTAAATGCTGCTCTTGCTGCTTTCTGGGCGGGTGATGCTTTCTTTGCCATAATTGATTGTATTATTTAAGTTTTGATTGATCGTGAATATAGATATAGGGTACTAACACTACTACCATTACTGCTAAATTTGATTTGGTTTCAGTAGCGTTTATTTGACAGGGCTGGGACGCTCCTTCAATTATTACCTGGAAACTAATTACATTTTCATTCCATAATCCTTTATAATTCCCTTCAGGAATCGGAGTCTCACAATTACATTCATAAATAGCTTTATCGTGTTGCATAATTCTAATTTATCCGTTTGGCGTTTTCTGAAGTGCAAAATAATCTTTTCCTCCGGATAATGCACTATATGCATCGTTAAACAATTTCAACGTATTAAAGTCTTGGGATAATAATTTGGTATTAAATGCAACATTTTCAGGCAGTAATGATATGGTCTGTTCATCGAAAAACCTCTTGGCATCTTCCCATTGGCTTTCGGTATATCCTGAACGGACATTGTAAACTGTTCCAATTGGATGAAGGTATAAAAGCGACTGCCAGAACGATGCACTCTTACGCTTACTGCTATTGATCTTATCCTGAATGGTGGCGCTGGTAGCCCCTAATTTAAAGGCTTCTGATAACAGCGACTCAACAGTATTATACATATTCTTTACTGCAGCCGGTTCGCGATCTATTTTACCTCTTATCTCGGAAAAATATTGTTGGGATGATTGTGCATATCCTGATCGAATGCTGTTTCCGGCGGATATCAGTAATGGCTTTATTTTCTCAAATGCATTAAATAAATTAGATGGAAGGCGATAATCCTGAACATACATGAGTTTTCTGAACTTCTGATAGTCCGGTTCAGACATCTGACCTTCCGCTTTTGCAATATTCAATAGTGTTAAAACCTCTCCTTCAAGTTTCTTTTTACGGGCGGCTTTTACAATAAAATACACAGCTGTTCCTACTATTATTACTCCAGCTATTACAATAGGTGCTATGAATTTACTTCCTAACACTTTTTTAGTTTTTTGTTCCATAATTTTATTATGCTTTTAGTCCTGCTCCTATTCCTTTACCTACCAGCTCTGGGTTATCCGCTGCTTTATCCAATCCCTTAAAGGCTATTTTTCGTAGTTTATAGGCACTATAAGCTTGGTATCCAACAAATCCTATTAGTAATATTCCTAAAGTAATTCCACCAATAATACCAGCTGTCTTTAATCCGGAGGTAATGCCACCCAATGAAGGAATAGTTGAATAAAAATTTGAATCAAACTTAATTCCCTGGTCCTTGAAATATTTTATAAATGGATCCTGGCCCGTACATACTTTATCCCGGGTCCAATTCGCTGGCTTATTATTAAAATATTCATTCCACACTAGGTTCGCATTATCCTTACCATAACGGGCCTTTAATCGTTTGTGAAAATCAATCCATTTGTTACAGTCCCAACTCTCATAATTAGGAAGATTCTCCATAGGGAATTGATTCTGTATAGCATTATAGAACTGTTGGCCATGACGCTTGGCATTCGTATTAAAAAAATAATACGGTGCTGGTTCTATACTTTGTGTGGAATAATCGTACATAATATTCTTATTTTGGAGCAGACGGGTTAGGTCTATCCAGTTTATCTTTTAATTGAAGATCAATTGCATGAATACCATCAATGATCTTATCCAACTTCTCATCCTGCTTATCAAAACGCTTCTCATAATACTCGTTACGGGTATTGGATTGCCGCTCTAAATTTTCCAGTTTTGTATTGATCATAGCTTCATTGGTTTTCAAGGTGACATACCCACCTAAGAAAATAATTCCTATAGTGATTGCCCAGCCAATTATTTTGTCTATCGTTACAGGTTTTCGCTCCTGTGTTTGTTGTGCTGCCGTTGAACTCATTGTCTCTTTCTTTTGTTTAAGGTTTATCTTCCGGATCCGAAATGTCTTTTTCCAACTTATTCAAATCCTCATTCTTTGTAGTAGTAGTAGTGGTAGTCGTTGTTGTTGGTGGAGGTGGTTGGAAAAAACCTCCTCCGTTCTTCAATGCTACTATCGTTTGCTGATTAATAAATCCCCATAACAATCCTATAAATACTATGTCAAGTAAAAATTTTAAGATAAAAAAGTTCGGATCAATGTTTTGCTCTGTTCCATGCTTATAAAAAACAACTGTTCCGCCTATATAACAAATAAGTGTGATAGCAAATGCGGTCAGCCTTCTACCGCTGGCCGTCTTATTTTCTCCCTCAGCTGATGGGCGGACCCAAGCTATAAAAGTCTTAATATTCGATTTATGTTTCTTGAATATCAATACCAATAATATGAAAACGATTATTGTCTCCGCTATCAATGCCCATTCCATCCATGTATTTATATTCATAAAAATATTATCTTATTATGTTGGTTGCTTTACCTCATTTGTTGTCATTTCATTTGGGGCAGGTGATTTTATTTCCGGATCACGTTTCACTACCACCTGGTCCTTAATAAAGTTTTTAGCCAGGAAATACCCGGCTACCGCAAATCCTAATGTTCCAGCTGCTATCAATATAATTTTATTATGCTCTCCAAGAGCCATAATCTTTACCTGCTTTTGGGCCAGACTTCCAGCAATAGCCCCAGCAATTGCTCCGGCTCCCACTCCTACTGGTATAGCAATATATGGCTCAAAGAATTTAGTTGGATCCACTGCATTACGCATCCCATTTCCTTTTTTGGCAAATACAATTTTAGGAGGGCAAGGGAAAGGTGGATAGTTTTGACCGGTCTTGTTATCCAAACATCTTGTCGGATTATGATCCGCATCTACATATTGCGTAAATCTTTTCATTTCATTGCTTCATTTAATTCTACATGTTGAGCTATTTTATATCCAATAGTGGCCCCAGTGGCCCCAGCTACTACTCCTAACCCGGTAAATAATAATACACCCGCTCCGGATGGCCAAAACATCTTGGATACTTTGTATCCCACAAATGAGAAGATAACTCCTCCGGCCAATATCAATAGATCTTTCTTATCCAAAATATACTCGTTTACTGTTGATCATTTTTCCTGCTTTCATTAACTTAATATCAATATAATCCGCCTCATTCTGTGAACTGTTATCATATGCTACCACTTGTGCGCTATGAAATCCATCTACCTTTCCAAGATCTAAAAATCCCGGTTTAAATTGATATTGAAATATTTTTTTTCCGACATTAATAGTGATGGTCTTGCTCTCGGGATTAAAGTTACTGGTGCTTATCCTTGGCTCATTGGAGGCTTTCTTTAGGATAAAGTATAATCCAATACCAGTGCCTCCGATAAGTACCGTAATAAGTGCTATTTTAACTCCCCGTGTCATTTACTAAAAACTTTTATTTTGTATGATTTTCAATACTCTCAATCTTTTTGCTTCCAAATCTTTTCTTGCATCCGATAATTTAGACCAAGATTTAGGCTTGATCATATTTTTATCTCCTTTTTTTACAGACACAATCCAACGTGTAGGCAATAAAGCATACGTTTGCTCTTTCAAATGCAAACTAAAATACACTGTCAAGACTCCCTTTTCTATTCTACGGGATGCAGTAAATGATATCGTTTCTATTGATCGTAACATACTTCTATTGCATATTGATTAAATCCTGAATCTTACTTTCAGGAGTGATGATAATTCCATTGATACGGTACCAGGATGTAATTCTATTCACATAGTTATTCCCCCCTCTTGGACCGGTTGCATAAATCTTTACATACTGATCAAGCTGACCAGTAAACACAAATCTGTATCCAGGTAACCATGGCGACATTTGGTAGTTCTTCGTATTTTTTGCAATTTCTTTGCTATAAAATGGAGGAATAACTTTCAGTTTGCCCATTGGATACGCTGCTTCTTTACCTTCGGCAATATCCTTTACATGCTGAATTTGGGCTTTTATTCCTTCTTCAAGAGTAGCAAACTTCCTATTCTTTCCACCATCCGTGTTGCCAATATTTCCTGGGTTATTATTTTCGTAGGATCTTGAACCGGGCTTAAATCCTTCCTGGTACGTCATTGCCGTGATAAGCAACAACAATCCACGTTTGTTTTGACATAATATATTCGCAATAGGTAAATACTCATTGCGGATATATTCGTTCAATTCTATCTTAAGTTTATTGGTATATGGTTTTTCAGGAAATTGGGATCCCGGTAACCTTATGAAAGTTGACCCTTCAAACGTATAGTTTTTATACGTTTCGTCAAATCCTAATTTATCTTCTACACTCATGGTATTTCGCTTTGTTCTCCTTCTCTGCGAATTACCTGTGGTAAAATTATATCTATTTCGCTAAAAATCCAATTAATAACCCCAAAATTGTTGCTCCGGCCGCTCCTCCCCCAATACCCATCCATGCTTTAAGCCGCTTTGATTTCTTTTTTTCATCTTCATAAAGGGCATAATTCTTATTGGCCAGCTCTTCATTTTTACCCGCAATATCCTTTTGAGTAACAACTTCTGACTTCAATCCTTCAATTAATGTCTGGCCATTTATATACAATAACTCCCATTTTTTTAATAATACTGCCAGGGAATCATTGATCCGCTCATATCCAATCATTCGAACATGCGTCTCATTCATAAAAGTCATTTGACTATATGTGATGGCAATAGCACTATCTGCTCCAATTTTAATCTTCCTTGGGTAACCAAGTTGAGAAAAACTTGAAACTGTCATCACTATTGAGATTGTGAACAGTATTAACGTCCTCATTCAGTTTTCGATATAAAATATTTACATTCTTATTTATTCGGGTGATTTCTTGATATTGATGCTGAATTTCAGCTTCTTTTTCTACGTTGGCAATCGAATCTTGTTTGTATTTTATATTCAATATTTCAATTTCCTTATGCAGGGTTTCAATCTGGTAATTAAGAAGATCCTGATCGTGATTAGTCGGATTTTTGAGAAAATCTTTTAATATAAAAATAATCACAACGGTTGTTAAACCTATAACAAACCATGATTGTATAGAAAGTTTTTTTAGCATAACCCTGGATTATTCTTTAATATCTTCTGTATCTATAAAATTAAATAAATATCCCACTAACGGGGTTAAATTAATTCCATCTAATTTTTCACTTTCCATTAATTCGTTCATACGTTTATCATCAAAAGGAAGAAATTCAACTCTTATCCCCTCATGAAGCTCTTGAATATCTTTCTTATAGTCGGGATCTAATTCATCTATCCTACTGGTAGCCGGAATGATTTGAGAATCTTTTTTACTAACTACAATATAATTACCATTTTCATCTACCATGAATTTATTGAAATTAGGATGCATCTTATCATAATGATATGCAAATAATATAGGTTGTTTTTCTACATCCTTTATTACATACTGATCCCTTATTCCAGAAAATAATTTAGAGTATTCAGAAAGTGCAAGTTCTACCCGAATTAAGTTTTTTTGAATTAAAACAGTAAGTCCTAAGCCTTTTATCGGCATTAATTCCTCTCTTAAAATATATCCGATTGCTCTTAATCTTTCAATGGTGATTTTTTTTCCTTTTTCTTCGCTCATAATAAATAATTAAAATACTTATACCACTTTTAATGTAAAATTTGAATATTTTTTAAATTCAGATTGCCAAAAATCATAACAAAGTTGGAGACTTGGTTCTTTTCCATCTGTATCAAATTGCCCGGATTGGGGGATATATTTAATGATTTCTTTTAATTTAGGAGCGGGAATTTCCACATTAGGCTCTTTCCACACTTCCTGGTTATTTGGATCATTTTTTAAAATATTTCTTTGCTCCAGTTCCTTTTTAAGTTTCCTATTTTTTAAAATATTAGTAATTTTTTCTCTTTCCAAATCTAATGATGATTTTAATATCTCTTCCTCAATAGGACAGGTTATATCTATTGAAATAGGTGAGACCATTTGTTTGTTTTCATAAAATTCTAATGATGTAGCTATAATACCTTTTTTAATGGCATTCATTTTTATGAAAGCAAATATTGTAGGAAGCACAAAACTTGTTCCTTTTAGCCTTATTTCAGATGAATTCTTTGAGGTAATTTGTATCATAATCTTACTTTATAAAATTGTTGAATTAAAATTTAGCTAATACATTCCATTGTGTACCGTTCCAGGCAACCCACTGACATCCGTAATTTGTATTTATAACTGATGTAGCAGCACCGTCAATAGTATCCCCAGCTCCGGCATTTGGAGTTATTGTAATATTATTAGTATTAGCATCTCCTTTTCCATCTTTAAAAATATAAGTTGTTCCAATATCCAATGTGCTTCCAACTGGCAAATTTACTATTGTTGCAGCACCAGATGATTTATTAATTATGTTATAATAGCTTTCTTTGGGTACATTATATGCTCCTACAGATGATTTTACAAATACATTATAGGATATTCCTCCTTGAAATCTGGTGGCATATGGATAAAAATACACATGATTATCATATGTAGTGTCCATAATTCCAATAGTATAATATGGATCGGTCGAACCGCCCAATGCCTCTAAAAATACACCATTTGCAGCTGTATCAATAATATTAAGTTGATATAATGGTGCTCCAGAAACATCGTATGTCTGGCTAATTGCATCAGATGCTGCACTCGCTAATGCCCATGAGGCTAAACCTGTATTAGAGTCAAGATTAAAAGAGCCAGTTCCAGCAGAAGTTGTATATGTTGAACTATATGATCCTTCTCCAATATCAATAAATGTATAATTTCCCGCTCCATCATCCAAATATATTTCAGCATGGATGGCAGCTACATGTTGTACTAAAGCCAGTATATGATCTGAATTTGAATTTGACATTCCGCAGAATGGCTCAGATGAGTATGAGCCAACAAATACATTCTGGATTTCAAAATCTGTTGTATTATGCCGAATATAAGTATCATAAATGGTATCTAATACCCAAATATTTTTTGTATTTGTAGCATTACTTATAGTAAAAAATTCAGTATTTCCGCCATTAATTGCAGCTCTTATTTCAAACTCAGAATCAGGACTATGAATAACCACTCCCATGCCTATACCAATATGCCCATATTGATTGATAAACATTCTCGATTGCTGACCTAAAGCTGTACCATCATTGGTTTGAAATTCAAAAGCCCCTGACATTAGTGTAGAACTAATTGTTTCGCCTGCCTTTATAGCTATACGAGCAGCAGCAGCATAACTATCACCATCATATCCTAATGCACCAAAATCTCCCAATAAATCACTCGTTTGGACAGCAGTGGATCCTACTCTTGAACGTAATAATGTAAAAGCACTCGCCATCGTAGCACTATTGCTCTCCGAAAATAAATCTACGCCATTAGCTGTACCTGAAGATAAATATATGAAGTTAGGATCATCACCCAAGGTTCCATCTGGGTTTACAAATAAAACAGCGGTTGGCGTACCATCCACTACTTCAGTTACATCAATCTGAATTTCTGCAACAGGTGTGGTGTCTTTTCCCGAAGGGCTGAATCCAAAACCTATTCCACCTGAATTACCCATATTCTTTTATAGTATTAAAATATATTTTATACCAATTATCTTATTACACTACTGTTGGCTCTTGGCTCATAGCCTCATAAGTAAAAGTCGCCCCTCCAGTTGCATCAAAAATTATCTTTGTATATCCGTCCTGGTAATAAGCCGAATTTTCAGGTGATGAAAAACTGGCGCCCGGAGGAAGATACGTACTATTTGCATCCGTATCCGTCACTTCATTTCGGATATACATTCCCAAAGAAGCATGCGTATTGATAATTGCATATTGCGTTACTTTTTCAAGTTGCAATCTGGTGCCCGCTGCCGGAGTACCTCTTCTTGGAATAATACCTGCCATATATCTAAGATTTAATTAAAAAGTAATTGATAAATAATATTTTTCTTTTCTGCATTGTACTTTAAATTTCCTTCTCTAATACTTCCAATAAGGTGATCTCTCTCACTAGTTTATCTCCGGCTATTCCCTCGTAACATAACCCAACTCCTATTATTTTCCCCTCCGGATCTCTTTCATATTTAGGCCGAATAACTATTCCAACCTGTTCAAAATCCTGTTTCTGTACTCCTGCTGCTTGTGCTAGTTCCTTAATTACCGCTTTGAGTCTCGCCTCAATTTCCGGTACAAATTGATCAAACATATTTCTGCGTTTTAATTGTTTACTATTTCTCCTTGTTTATTTCACTTATTTTGATGTTGCTCTTCGAACCAAATCAGCCAACATTATTCCTACCAATATGCTGATAGTAACAGTGCCTCCCAAATACAAATATGTTTTTGTATTTAAAGATATCTGTACATCCACTGGTACCCCTTGATCAAATAATCCTCTTTGTTCCATAACAACAATATTTATTTTATTCCTTATCCCTGTTTTCGCTTGTTATACCAATAAATTCCTCCTAATACGCCTAACAATAAAATTCCACTAAATATCCCCACTTTTGTCATTTTTTGCTTATCAGATACCAGGTTATGAAAAAAACCTTTACTCGGCTTCTTCTCTTCCTTTTGGGGAAGAACATTCGCATCTGGATCTGATAACAAAGAATGAGGCGGCATTATATTATCTGTTGACTTATCATATGCAACCGTTGGTATTCCTGCCATATTTGTCAACATGATATATTTTCCTGCATTGTTTGACATTTTTTTTACTTAATTAATGTTAAACAAAATTAGCAAAGTTTTTCATTGATGCACTCGCCTGCTCTGCTTTTTCTAACTGTCTCCTTAATATCGCTACACATCCAGTGTTTGGATCACCATCCCTGGCTAATAATTGGGTCAAATGAGCCACACTATTGATCTGCTTGGTATCATAGTGCTTATAAAGCATTTCTTCGGTCTTAGTGCCCATATTCCCGTCAATCTTCAGGTTGGCCTTATGCTTACAATTGGCATAGGTTTGAAGAATCCATACAAATTTGCTCTTTTGGCCCTTTTTTATAGGAAATGATCCCAAAGGCAAGGAGGCGTACGCTGATTGATTGGCATTTACCGGTGTTACTGGACCAGATCCAGACTCATGCCCGTTAATAATAGCGATGTCAAAGTTTTCTGCATCTTCTCCCCGGGAGGGTGATTTCTCACGCTTTCTCTTAATATAGATGTACCCGCCTAATCCAGATGCAATAACAAGAAATACAACTCCTGCTATAATCAATCCTGTATTTTTTTTTCCTTCTGACATGGTTATTTATTTTTTTGTATCATAATTAGGTCCCCAAACGCACTGATGAGGAACCATACCTGTGCTCCAAACATACCCTTCTGGACATTTTCTTTGCGATGACACATTAGCCGTAGTGCAATAACATGTTCCATCGCTGGAATGATGGAATGTATTATTTGAACCTTGTAAACATTTATCCTTTAAAGCACGGCACTCCGAATTTCCTGATGCGTTTGAGAAATTAGAGGTTCCTGAACTTCTTTTTTTACCTATAAAATATCCTATCGCTACCAGAGAAACTGCCCCAATTGCTATTCCTAATAAATGTTCTGATTTCATAATTTTACTTTTTATATTTTTTGTACAAATAAATTCCTAAAACTGTCAATCCAATTAACCCTGCTCCTCCGGCAACTAGATATGGCCAATTCCCGGGGTTAGAGAAAACAGTATTATGCGATGCTCTAGTTAATGCTGCTTCCTTTCTTCTTCGATCATCATTCACCCCTCCATTATCTCCAATCGTCGTAGCAAGGATTG
>CAZGWG010000080.1:0-14904 GCA_964529165.1 uncultured Sphingobacterium sp. | reverse complement strand
TTCTTTTGCCAAAGCTGATCAGATCATCTTTCCTGAGGTCTTCACAACCATCTAAAAGTCGTTTGATCTCTGAGACTACATAGGTACATCTGTTATAAACAGTTTCATCAACGGGTTTTACATAAGTATCAAGCATTTCCTGGTTGGCATCCCGCAAACTTCTTACTTCGGGGTAGAATTCCTTAATCAGGTTTACACCTCTTTCACATTGTTCACGACGCTGATTATAAGCTGAATCAGCCAGAGAATGTTTTACTCGGGTATCAAACAGCAATATTTTGATGTCTTTGGTATGGAATGGTACATAAACATAGTCCAAACTCCGACAATCCAGTTGTATAAGATGTTCCCTCTTCCCAAAAACACTTGCAAACTGATCCATGATGCCACACTTTACCCCAACAAATTCATTTTCTGCCGCTTGTCCGATTCTCACAAGATCCATTTTTTCATAATCAAGTCCGAACAGCTCATTGAGAGCATACGCTGTAGCACATTCCAGAGCTGCAGAAGATGATAGTCCGGCACCAGGTGGGATATCTCCACCAAACACCAGATTAAAGCCATGGGTTAAGGAATATGATTTTTGAATTTGTTCAACTACTCCAATAATATAATCAGGCCAGAGTTTGCCAGATGGAGCTATATTATGGATACTGCTCTGATAACTGTCAGCGTAATCAAGTGAATGCAGGTGTATTTCATTGTCATCCCGTTTCTGAATACCCAACCAGATCGCTTTATTAATAGCGGCAGGTAATACAAAACCCAAATTATAATCGAGATGCTCGCCAATCAGGTTAATCCTTCCGGGTGAACGGATAATCAGTGCTTTCTGCCCGAATAGTTCTTTGAATTTATATCCGATGCTTTCCGGATAATCTGTATTCAGTTTATTCATTTTTTATTATTGCTATTTTTTAACATTCCTGAGATCCTGCTGAAAATACTGAAATTCCTGTTACATCCAATGATTGCTGAAATTATCGTTTAATATGTGTTAATTTTACAGGATTAACCCTTAAGAGTTCATGAGAATTTTCAAAATCAATAGATATATAGTAATATTTCTGGTTTGTCCGCTGATTAGTCTGGCTCAGCAAGCCTCCTATTCTATTACCGGTACCGTATCCAATCCGGAGATTAAAAGCCTTTATTTTACAGAAAGCTCTTTTTTTAGTAATGTTAAGCCGAAGGTTCAAAAGGTGGAAGTATTGAATGGTAAATTTACTATAAATGGAGTTTTCAAGGAGCCAGTTCCTGTTTTTCTTTCAATAGATCAGGATTATAAAAAGGATCTGACTAAATCAAAACAGTTTATTCTTGATGGTGGTAATATCTTAGTTCTGATTAAAGATGAACTAAATGAGGCAGATATTAGTGGTTCAAAAGCTCAGGATGATATGCAGCGATTAAGCTCCGGACAGGCACCTTATTATGAGAAATTAAACCAAATAGGAAAAGAGGCAGAACTGAAGTCGCAAGCCGGACTTTCTCCTGATTCTATAAACGCCTTGTTTCGTATACCATTCAGAGATATTAACAGGGAATTGCTGGAATTTCAAAAAACTTATGTAAAAGAAAATCCCACAGCTTTTGCATCCCTTTTGCTGATTCCGAGTATTGCCGGGAGCAGATTCAATTTTCTTGAAGCCGATAGCCTGCTGAGCAGTTTAAGTTCAACAATACAAAGCAGTTCAACGGCAAAATTGGTAAAAGACTATATCGATTCTGAGAAGAAAACTTCTCTGGGTGCTATAGCTCCAGATTTCGCATTGTCAGATACATCAGGAAAAGCAGTTCCTTTATCATCTTTAAAAGGTAAATATGTTCTGCTCGATTTCTGGGCCGCCTGGTGCGGGCCCTGTCGTCAGGAGAACCCGAATGTTGTCAATGCACACAAGCAGTTTAAAGATAAAGGGTTTACCGTTTTTGGTGTTTCGCTAGACAGAGATAAAAAAAGCTGGCTTAAAGCTATCCGCGAAGATAATCTGAACTGGCAGCATGTGTCCGACCTAAAATACTGGGGAAGTGCGGCAGCAGCATTGTACAGGGTTGGGAGTATTCCCAGAAATTTTCTGCTTGACCCGAATGGAAAAATTATTGGCCGGGATCTTCGGGGACCTGATTTAATAGATAAATTAAATGAGCTATTCCCCTAAAGAAATAAGATTCCCTATAGATTAATTAAGCCGGAATATTTTATTCAGAAATAAGGAGAACAAATTCACATCAGATCAGCGCCGATATCAGGTCTGTAATATCTTCCATCAAAATAGATTCTGCCGGCATCAGCAGTAGCATTCTGAACTGCATCGAACAGATTATCTTGTAGCGAGGTAATGGCAATTACCCTTCCTCCCGTTGTCTTTACAACCCCGTTTTCAAGTTCCGTTCCTGCATGAAAGGCAACAGAGTTTCTCAGGTTTTCTATTCCTGAAAGAGCTTTTCCCTTCAGGTACTCTCCAGGATATCCTCCTGAAACGATCATGACCGTTGCAGCATATTTCGGAGAAATTCTCAGTTCTTTTTCAGAAAGGTTTTCATCAGCAACACCCATGAATAGCTCGATCAGATCACTTTCAATTCTCGGAATTACGCTTTCCGTTTCGGGATCACCCATACGAACATTGTATTCGATCACAAAAGGATCTTTGCCATCTGCAGAACTTGCAGCCATCAGGCCGATGAATATAAATCCTTTATAAGGGATTTTGTCCTTTTTTAAACCCTCAATGGTTGGTATAATGACCCGCTCTTCTACCTTGCGCATAAATGCTGCATCGGCAAAAGGAACCGGAGATACTGAACCCATTCCGCCGGTATTTAATCCGGTATCACCTTCTCCTATCCGTTTATAATCCTTTGCTTCAGGCAGAATTTTATAAGATTTACCATCGGTTAAAACAAATACAGAGAGCTCGATTCCACTTAAAAATTCTTCAATCACAACAGTGCTGCTGGCTTCTCCGAATTTGGCATCAGCAAGCATAGCCTTTAACTCGGCTTTGGCATCTTCAAGAGTCTCACAGATTAGTACCCCTTTACCGGCAGCTAATCCATCTGCTTTTAAAACGATTGGAAGTTTCTGGGTTTCAAGATATTTTAAGCCTTCTTCGAGACTCGCTTTGTTAAATGATCTGAAGGCTGCCGTTGGAATGCCATGCTTAATCATAAATTGCTTCGAGAAATCCTTGCTGCCTTCAAGCTGGGCACCTTCTTTCTGCGGACCGATAACAGGGATATGAGATAAATCGCTCCGGTCCAGGAAATAGTCATGAATTCCTTTTACTAATGGCTCTTCAGGGCCAACCACAATCATTTCAACATTGTTTTTCAGAACAAAAGCGCCTATACCTTCGAAATCTGTTAGCTTCAGGTTTATATTTTTACCATAAGCTGATGTTCCCGCATTTCCGGGTGCGATGTAAAGCTGTGATAAATGCTGGCTTTCTGCCATTTTGGAAGCGAAAGCACATTCGCGTCCACCCGAACCAAGTAAGAGGATATTCATTCGGTAAAGATAGGCTGAATTAGCAAATGAACAAATGGATGAACCTAAGGAATCGAAAATTCCTGTGGGATTCAATAAATTAAACACTAATTTAAACTGATAAAATTCTGAGAAAAGGAATAATTGCCAATACACCGTATAATGAGGATGAACGGCATTCCACCTGGATATTGGAATTAATGATAAAAAAATTATAGTCAGATGAAAAAAATCGGAAGATTTGAATACCCCGGACTCCTGGTCATGCTGCTCATATTTTACTCCTGTTCGAATGTTAGCTCTTCTGATTCGGGCAATCGGGATTCTATTCCTGAATATTATACGCTTGAGGATTTTAAGTCTGTTCCCAAGATTGATGCCCATATGCATATTCAAAATTATGCGGATACGGTATTTATAAATCAGGCCGAAGTGGATAATTTTCGTTTCCTCAATCTGAATGTGTTTAAGTCCGGCGGAAAGCCAATTGAAGAACAACAGAAGTTTTCTCTAGAGATGGTAAAGACATTTCCGGGCCGAAATGCCTGGGTCACTACTTTTTCACTTGATAGCTTTAATAAGGAGGGCTGGCAGGAGCAAGTGATAGCTTATTTGAAAAAATCGGTTGAAAATGGAGCTGTTGGGGTAAAAGTTTGGAAGAACATTGGCTTTTTCCTGAAGGATGAAAAAGGTCAACTGGTCATGATAGATAATCCGCGTTTTGATCCAGTGCTTGATTACCTTGCTAAGAATCACATTCCATTAATCGGACATCTTGGAGAGCATAAAAATTCATGGTTACCCCTGGAAAAGATGACTGTGAACGGAAACAGAGAATATGCCCGCGCTCATCCCGAAGAGCATATGTATTTACATCCTGAACGGCCATCTTATGAAGATTATATCAATGCAAGAGACCGGATGCTTGAGAAACACCCCGATCTGATATTCATAGGAGCACATTTGGGAAGTCTGGAATGGAGTGTGGATGAGCTGGCAAAGCGTCTCGATAAATTTCCTAACATGAGCGTGGATATGGCTGAACGGGTTTCGCATTTGCAATATCAGGCTTTAACAGAATGGCAGAAGGTGCGCGACTTTTTTATTAAGTATCAGGACAGGCTTGTTTATGGTACTGATTTGAGAAGTTCTGCAATGGATATTGTCAATCAGGGGATAAAAGATCCGGAAGGAATTAAAAAGCATACTCATGAAGTTTGGATGCGCCACTGGAAATTTTTTAATACCGATCAAATGATGCGTGTCCCTAAAGTTGAAGGTGAATTTAAGGGTCTGAAATTACCCAGAGAGGTTATTGATAAAATTTACCGTACCAATGCTGAGAAATTGTTTCCGGTGTTTTTAAAGTAAGGAGAAAGCCTGGTTTATTAATGCTTAATTAAGCCATTTAAATGTATGGGTTAAGAATTTTACAAAATATGAAAAGACTGTTATTACTTTGTTTACTATTCTCAATCGGGCATGTCTATGCTTCTGCTACTTGCCTCACTGATCCCAAAAAATTTTATCAGAATATTGATTTTATCGCCGATAGCTTGCCGGATGTATTAGCAAAAAACCATGCCGATTTGCTTGAAAGCAGCCTCAGGAATGAAGCTATCATAAAGTTCGGAACGCATCAGCTACCCGATAATCCTCAGGATTGGAATAAATACAGGGCCGGTTTAAGGAGAACGATTATCCAAAAAACGGGGCTTATTATAAACCATAATCTTCCGTTAAATATTCAGGAAACAGGATCAATCCAGTTAAATGGGTATAAGATTAAGAATATTGCATTTCAAACCCGTCCGGGAGTATATGCAACGGCTAATCTCTATATCCCGGATGGCAATGGTCCATTCCCTGCTGTCATCAATATGCCAGGTCATTGGAGCAAAAGCAAACTGGACCCTGAAGGTCCACAGCAAATTGGGCATAGTCTGGCGCTAGATGGTTATGTATGCCTGAGTATAGACCCATGGGGCTCCGGAGAAAGAACAACGGTGCATGGTGCATTCGACTATCATGGTGCCAGTCTGGGGGCGTCACTTTTAAACGTTGGTGAATCTCTGGCAGGTTTTCAGATATCGGATAATATTCGCGGAGTAGATTTATTGAGTTCATTGCCTTATGTCGATCCTCAAAATATTGGGGCTACAGGAGCAAGTGGAGGAGGGAACCAGACGATGTGGCTTACAGCGATGGATGAACGCATTAAAGCGGCTGTTCCGGTGGTGAGTGTAGGAACTTTTGAATCCTATGTGATGCGGTCCAATTGTGTCTGTGAATTATTGACTGATGGATTGACTTTCACTGAAGAAGCAGGAATTATTGCACTTGTTGCACCCCGGGCTATTATGATGTGCAATCACAAGCAGGATTCAGCACCTGCTTTTTTACCATTTGAAATGCAGCGTACGGTTCGTAATGCTCTTCCGGTTTTTAAGATGATGGGTGTAGAGAAGAACATCAGTTACCAGGTATTCGATAAGACTCATGGTTATTGGCCCGAGAATCGTGAAGCGATGCTGGGATGGTTTGATCTTCATTTGAAGGGTGTTGGAACAGGTATGCCTAAAAAAGAGCCGGCCTTTGAGCTTTTGCCTGAGGAAAAATTGTTGGTTTACCCAATTGGGAAGCGTGATCCCGGCGTACAGACAACTGCAGATTTTTGTCTGAAGCGTGGAAAGGAATTAAGGGCCGGCTTTCTGAATTCAGGTAATTTTGATGCACTTGAAAAACAAAAGGAACTTCGAAATATTTTAAGGATTAATGAGCATTCAAAACTTAAAAAAGCACACCATTTTGAGAGTCTGGAAGGATGGGATCGGATTGCTTTGGAAACCTCCGATAATAAAGTAATTCCAATTTTGCACCTGGCACCTGCTAATCCGGAACTTGGATACACGATTATTAGCAGTACTTCAGGAAAAAAGGGAATTTCCACTGATTTAATCACTGAATTAAAAGAAAAAGGCGGGGGAATAGTGATCGCTGAACTATCCGGTACAGGTGAAACCACTTCCACTAAAGAGATTGCAAACAATAAGAGCATGGTTCTGCACACTTTGTCTCGTTCTGAACTCTGGCTTGGCAAAACTGTTTTGGGCGAATGGGTTAAGGAACTGAATATAATAGCTGATTTTGCCAAATCAAATTACAGGGCTCAGCGACTAAGTATAGATGGAAATAAGGAAGCCGGTCTGGCAGCTCTTTTCTTTGCTGCTACCGGAGGGAATATAGACGATATTGTTTTGCGCGATGTTCCGCTAAGCTACCAGTTTGATAATGGTGGTTCTCTCGATTTTTTCAGTATGGCAATACACTTGCCCGGGTTTTTAAACTGGGGAGATGTTTCGCTTGCTGCTGCATTAAGTGCTAAACAGGTCAAAGTAGTGAACCCGGTAACAATGTCAGGGCAGAAGATTAGCGGTAGCAATCTCAATGAATACCAGGCAGAGTATGCAAAAATGCGTACACTACTCAAAAAGCAGGGAGAAACAGTTTTTAACTAAAAATTCAAGACATTTTTATGAAAAATAATCGCAGAGATTTTTTAAAACTTACCGGTATAGCGGGTCTCAGTGTAGCAGGCACCGGTGTATTGAATGGGATTGCTTCAGAGCCTGAAAATACAGTTAAAGCAGAGCCGGCGGCTCATATCCAGCATTTTAATATGTCGGGCTATGCTGCACCTAAACTGGATGTTGTCAGGATAGGCTTTATTGGTTTAGGCAACAGAGGTCCGGCTCATCTCAGCCAGGTGAGTATATTAGAGGGTGTTGATATAAAGGCTCTATGTGATCTGCGGCAGGACAGGCTAGATTCAGCAAAGAAAAAGATTGAAAAGACCAGTTTCAAGCCTGATACCTATACGGGTAAAGAGGACTGGAAGAAGGTATGTGATCGTAAGGATATCGATCTGATTTTTATAGCAACTCCATGGGATCTGCATACACCTATGGCAGTTTATGCAATGAATCAGGGTAAACATGTTTGCATAGAAGTGCCTGCAGCTAAAACAGTGGAGGAGTGCTGGCAATTGGTTGAGACCTCTGAAAGAACCAGAATGCATTGCATGATGATGGAGAATGCCTGTTATGGTTTTTATGAACTTTTGATGCTAAACCTGGCTAGGGAAGGATTTTTTGGAGAGATAATACATGGAGAGGGAGCTTATATTCATCATTTGCTTTATGGACATTTCTCAAAAGATAAGTATTATGATCAATGGCGTTTGAAAGAAAATATCGGCAGGAACGGTAATCTTTATCCTACTCATGGTTTGGGTCCGATTGCTCAGGTAATGAATATCAACAGAGGAGATAAATTTGAGTATCTGGTTTCGGTCTCGGGGAATGATTTTATGATGAATGATCTGGCTAAGAAAATGGCAGATAAAGATGCTTTTTATAAGCCATATGTTGATAAACCATTCAGAGGCAGTATGAATACCACCACCATACGAACAAATATGGGCCGTACAGTCATGCTGCAGCATGATGTTACCTCACCACGCCCTAAATCGGATGGTCTGGTGATAAGTGGAACTAAAGCTACAGCTATACAGTTCCCGGTAGAGAAAATTTCTATCGCAAGAGAAGCCACTCCTGAAACCTGGAGAGGGTCTGATGCCCAATCCTGGATTACAGATGATGAATTCAAGGCATTACAGAAGAAATACGAACCTAATATTGTTAAAAAGCTTGGGGAGATTGCTAAGCAGGTAGGAGCTCATGGAGGTGGTGATTTTTTAATGGATTGGCGAACAATTGACTGCCTTCGGAATGGTCTTCCCCTGGATCAGGATGTATATGATGCGGCATTATGGAGTGCTATCGGGCCGCTGAGCGAATGGTCGGTTGCCAATCAAATGACTGTTAAGATTCCTGATTTTACAGCCGGTTCCTGGAAAACAAATAAGCCAATGGATATTGCAATAGCGAATGGTGGAAATACTAAAGTGATTCGGTAGCTTATTAATCCGCTTAATGTTTGAACTATTAGTTAGTGATACCCAAGCTATAAATTGATAAAGAGACCGTAGGCGATCAGCTAGGAGCGTAAAATCTTAATACGAGCATCCCTCAAATTTGATGGCTCATAGCTCAGGGATCATAGCAACTATAATCAATTATCCTTAAATAGCAATTGAATAAAACTATCATACCATTACTGAATAGTTCTAAGTATTCTTAAAACAACTTTCTGTTTATTTCAGAGAAACCCAGATTTGTCTTTTTGAATTTTGTCTTACTCTGTGTATCACCATGATCCTTGCTTCGGCCAGAATCTGCAAGGCCTTTTTTCTCATTAATAATCGTAATTTTGCCCCCTGAATTATGCCAAACTGACTTTAAAAAGGTAGTGGCGCAATTCTTGTATAAATTGACTTTCAATATTTCATATACACATGTTAGGACTTTTAAGTAAACTTTTCGGTAGTAAATCCAATCGTGATATAAAACTGATTCAGCCATTGGTTGAAAAAACTAAAGCGGAATATGCCAAATTGCATTCCCTGAGTAATGATGAATTAAGGCAGAAGACCATAGATTTCAAAGCTCGTATACAGGAGTTTCTTCAAGATATCGACAAAGAGATAGCTGTTGTAAAGACCAAAGCAGAATCCGAAGATCTGCCAATCAATGAAAAGACGGAGCTTTATGATCAGTTAGATAAGCTGCAGAAGGATCGTGATAAAGAACTGGAAAAAGTTCTGATGGAACTATTGCCTGAGGCCTTTGCAGTAATGAAAGATACGGCTCGTCGTTTCACTGAGAATAAAACAATAGAAGTTACTGCTACGCAGGCCGACAGAGAATTGGCAGCCCGCAAGAAGAATGTAGTGATTCAGGGTGATAAAGCAATACACCATAATACCTGGCTTGCTGCCGGTACGGAGGTAACCTGGAACATGATTCATTACGATGTTCAACTTATAGGAGGTATTGTACTTCATCAGGGTAAAATTGCCGAGATGGCGACAGGAGAGGGTAAAACACTTGTTGGAACTCTGCCAGCTTACCTGAATGCATTATCGGGACAAGGTGTTCATATCGTTACAGTGAACGATTATCTGGCAAGACGTGACTCGGAATGGAACGGGCCACTATTCGAATTCCACGGGTTAACCGTTGATTGTATTGATAAACATCAACCGAACTCAGAAGAACGCCGTAAAGCCTATCTCGCGGATATTACTTTCGGTACTAATAATGAATTTGGTTTTGATTACCTGCGTGACAATATGACATTGAATCCAGAAAGCCTGGTTCAGCGTAAACTACATTTTGCAATGGTGGATGAGGTTGACTCGGTTTTGATCGATGATGCGAGAACCCCGCTGATCATTTCCGGTCCGATTCCAAGGGGTGATGAGCATGAATTCTATGAATTGAAACCACGCATTGAGCGTCTGGTAACTGCCCAGAAAAATTTCGTTAACGGTGTTTTAAATGAAGCTAAAAAACTGATAAATGAAGGACATACTGGTCCGACAGAAGGTGGTCTAGCCCTTTTGAGAGCCTACCGTGGTTTACCAAAGAGCAAGGCACTGATTAAATTTCTGAGTGAACCTGGTATGAAGCAGGTTCTTACGAAGGCAGAAAATTATCACATGGAAAACCAGAACAAGGAAATGCCAAAGGCAGATGCCGAACTTTTCTTTGTGATTGATGAAAAGAATAATCAGGTTGAATTAACCGAAAAAGGAATTGAGCTGATCACCGCTGCCGGTGAAGATCAAAATTTCTTTGTGATGCCGGATGTTGGTACCGAGATCGCTGATCTTGAAAAATCTGCGCTTTCTACCGAAGAGAAAATTGAAAAGAAAGATGCTTTGATGCGTGATTTCTCTATAAAATCTGAGCGTATTCACTCTGTAAATCAATTGCTTAAAGCCTATACTCTCTTTGAGATTGATGTTGAGTATATCGTTGACGAGGGCAAGATCAAATTAGTTGATGAGCAAACAGGTCGTATCATGGATGGCCGTCGTTACTCTGACGGATTACATCAGGCGATCGAGGCTAAAGAGAATGTTAAGGTTGAGGATGCTACCCAAACCTATGCAACTATTACCCTGCAAAACTTCTTCAGGATGTATCATAAATTATGTGGTATGACAGGAACGGCAGTAACAGAGGCAGGAGAGCTTTGGCAGATCTATAAACTGGACGTTGTTGAAATTCCAACCAATGTAACTGCTCAGCGTAAGGATCATGAAGATATGGTTTACCGTACTGTTCGTGAGAAATACAATGCAGTAGCTGATGAAATTACAAGATTAACAGAGGCAGGCCGACCGGTACTGGTGGGTACAACTTCAGTTGAGATCTCTGAACTATTAAGCAGGATGCTTAAGTTAAGAGGAATAAAGCATAACGTTCTGAATGCGAAACTTCACCAGAAAGAAGCAGATATCGTTGCAGAAGCCGGACAGGCAGGAACAGTTACCATTGCAACAAATATGGCTGGTCGTGGTACAGACATCAAGCTTGGCCCGGGTGTTAAAGATGCCGGTGGTTTAGCTATTGTGGGAACTGAACGTCATGAATCACGCCGTGTCGACAGGCAGTTACGTGGTCGTGCAGGTCGTCAGGGAGATCCGGGTTCCAGTCAGTTTTTTGTGTCACTGGAAGATAACCTGATGCGTTTATTTGGTTCTGAGCGGATATCCAATATCATGGTCAGAATGGGAATCGAAGAAGGTGAAGTCATTCAGCATTCAATGATTACCAAATCCATCGAACGTGCACAACGTAAAGTAGAGGAAAACAACTTCGGTGTTCGTAAGAGATTACTGGAATACGATGATGTAATGAACTCCCAGCGTTCTGTGGTTTACGCGAAACGTAAAAATGCATTATTCGGAGAGCGCTTAGATGTTGATCTGAACAATACCATTTTCGATGTGGTAGAGGATGTTGTTTCTGAGTATAAAGATCAGGGCAATTTTGAAGGCTTCCAGATGGAGATAATTCGCATTTTCTCTGTCGATCCGGAGCTTACTGAAAAACAATTTGCTGCTAGTAGTACAAGTACGCTTACCGATGAAGTTTTTGAAAAGATCAATGATTTCTATCACCGTAAACTTGAATCAATTGCAAACCAGACGCTTCCGGTTTTAAGAGACGTTCTTAAAGAGCGTGGCGATCAGATTGAGAACATTATAGTTCCTTTCTCTGATGGAATACGTTCTGTTCAGGTAGCTACTAATCTGAAGAAAGCTGTTGAGAGCAACGGCTATGAGGTATTTAAAGCCTTTGAAAAGAGCGTAGTGCTTGCTCTTATCGATGATGCATGGAAAGAACACCTTCGTGAGATGGATGAATTGAAGCAGTCGGTACAGAATGCCGTTTATGAGCAGAAGGATCCTCTGATTGTGTATAAAATGGAAGCATTTAATATGTTCAAACAAATGCTCGCAACCGTTAATAAAGATATCATCAGCTTCCTTTTCAAAGGGAATATTCCTTCTCAGAATCCTGATCAGGTGCGTGAAGCCCGTCCTCAGCCCCGTCAGGATTTGAGTAAATTAAAGGTTTCAAAACCTGAACTAAATCAGTCTTCAGGAGGGGTACCTGTTGATGATACCAGAGAATTGCAAAAGACTCAGCCGATCAGGGTAGAACAGAAGATAGGAAGAAATGATCCTTGTCCTTGCGGAAGCGGTAAGAAATACAAAAACTGTCATGGAGTAGGAGCCGATTAAAAGAATGCATTGGAAAAGTCTCATCGGATTTATTCTCGTTATGTGTTTCCAGCAGCTTTCTGCCCAGGAAAAGGGCAAGGTTCTGGTGACCATAGATCCGCAGATTGACAGTCTGATAGCCCGTCGTCTGGAATTGAACCGGGTTGGTGTTTCCGGCAATAGTGTGACTTTATCAGGTTTCAGGGTACAGATTTTTTCAGGTTTAGATCGTGAGCTAGCCTATTCAGAACAGGCGAAATTTAAAGCCCGGTATCCGGGAATCAGTACTTATATCAGTTATACCCAGCCAAATTATAAGCTGAGAGTCGGGGATTTCCGAACCCGGCTGGAAGCCGAAAAGTTGATGAATGAACTAAAGAAATATTATTCATCAATATTCATTTTTTCTGAAATGATAATTCTTAAATAATGCTAAAAGATAAGATTACCCTTCTTGCAAAAGAGATTCACGCCAATGTGGTTGAGAACCGCAGGCATTTGCATGCTAATCCTGAACTTTCCTTTCATGAGTATCAGACTTCGGCCTATGTAGCACAAAAGCTGGATGAACTTGGAATTAAGTACCAGAAGATGGCAAATACAGGTTTGGTTGCGATGATCAAAGGCGATAAGCCCTCTGATAGTGTGGTTGCCCTCCGGGCAGATATGGACGCCTTACCTATCATAGAGGCAAATGAGGTGCCTTATAAGTCTAAAAATCCCGGAGTGATGCACGCTTGCGGTCATGATGCACATACCTCTTCTCTTCTGGGAACAGCCAGGATTCTTACCGAACTTAAGAATGAGTTCGGAGGCACAGTAAAATTAATCTTTCAGCCTGCAGAAGAAAAATTACCGGGAGGGGCAAGTATGATGATTAAAGAAGGTGTCCTGGAAAACCCGAAACCTCAGGCAGTAATCGGACAACATGTAATGCCTTTAATTGAAACTGGAAAGGTTGGTTTTCGTTCGGGAAAATATATGGCTTCAACCGACGAGATCTATGTTACAGTGCATGGAAAGGGTGGTCATGGAGCACAGCCCCAGCAAAATATTGATCCTGTACTGATTACTTCACATATCATTGTTGCTTTACAACAAATCATCAGCCGTGTGGCTGATCCGAAAACACCTTCTGTATTATCCTTCGGTAAGGTTATAGCCAATGGAGCTACAAATGTGATCCCGAATGAGGTTTATCTTGAAGGAACTTTCCGTACTATGGATGAGGACTGGAGAGCGAGGGCTCATGAGAAAATGAAAAAAATGGCCGAAGGTATCGCTGAAGCGATGGGAGGAAGTTGTGATTTTAATATTGTTCGCGGGTATCCCTTACTTATCAATGAAGAAAAACTGACAGCTGATACCCGTGCCTATGCCGAAGACTATTTGGGAAAAGAAAACGTTTTGGATCTGGATATCTGGATGGCGGCAGAAGATTTTGCTTATTACTCTCAGGTTTCTGATGCCTGTTTTTACAGACTTGGCACTGGTAATAAGGAGCGTGGAATAACATCTTCAGTACACACCCCTACGTTTGATGTGGATGAAGAATCGCTCAAATTAAGTACCGGACTCATGGCATATATTGCCCTGAAGCAATTGGGAAACTAGCATCATATCCGTCTATAAAAGATGGGTATGCTTTTTTGAAATTATTATGAAGAAAATTTATTTATTACTGAGCCTGTTGAGCGTGTGCAGTATAGGTTTGGCTCAGAAAATTCCACGGTTTAATCCTGATACGGTACTTACTGTTACCATCGATTCGGCTATTACAATTACTTCAACCCGCCTTACCGCTGAAACTTTTATTAATGAAATCATTAATGATACCAGCTTTTATGAGGCCTTTAGAAATATGAAGAGATACAGCTTTACCGCTGAGAACCGAATTTTTACCTACGACAAAGCAAATTCCGTTGAAGGCAAAATCTATCGCAGGATATACCATAATAATACGGGCCCGTACAAGATGGAGATTCTTGAGAAGCGGGATGAGGGTAAAGTCTATAAGCGAAATGGAAAATATTCCCTTTATACAGTGGAAATGTTCGATTATATCTTTATGAATGCTTACAATTCTGATTTTGTTCCTTCTGCTCCGATTACTGGTGCAAAAGGAGAAAGTAATGAATCGTACAAGGACAAACTTAAAACATTAATCTTCAGTCCCGGACGCCCAATTAAAGGTGTGCCGTTCATAGGGAATAAAACTCAGATTTTTACCTCAAACATGAGGCAGTATTACGATTATACGTTTTACAGGGGAACTTACCTTGATTCTATTCCTGTATACCGATTTAAGGTTGTGCTTAAGCCTGATCTGTCGTCCTGGACTGAGGAAGGCATGATGATAAAAGAGCTGGTTACCATTTTTGATATGCGTAATTTTCAGATTCTCGGTCGTTATGTGGATATGAAATATGGAAATCTCGCTTTTGATTTTGATGTTCAGATGAACATTGAACTTGGATATTTTGGTGAGGATAAAACCTTATTGCCAACCAAAATCAGTTATCAGGGTAATTGGGATATACCTTTTAAACGAGAAGAGCGGGCCAGTTTTCTTATCCTGCATAAAGGCTATAAATAATGTGCTGATACACTAATCGCTATTGTACTTTTATGAAATCGTTTCAATAAAATTCATAACGCTCAAATCCCCTGACGCACAAGCATATTGCTCCCTCATTTCTTCCTCAAATTAAGC
>CAZGWG010000079.1:4554-14960 GCA_964529165.1 uncultured Sphingobacterium sp. | reverse complement strand
TCCTCAGATTCCAATGCAATACGCTCTAAATCTGGTCTTAGGCTAAAGACCTCATTAAGCTGGTCTTCTATCAAAGTTTGCTGTACCGAGCTAAAGGTTACAATGCCAATGCTTTTGGTAGCCAGTTCAGTATCAGATAGACGACGCACCACTTCATCGATGATGGCTTTTGCCTCAAATTTGTTCTGCCTGGACTTGCCTTTGTCGTAATACCCCGCAACCGCTACATGCTGCACTTTACTGATGATATCGTCTGTGGAAGGGAAGGTCAATAACTGATTCTCATAGTATTTGGCATTACTAAATGCGATCAAACTTTCGTGTTTACTTCTATAATGCCATAAAAGATGTTGCGATGGCATCGATAAAGCCAGACAGTCGTCAAGTATGCTTTCCAAATCCTCTTTGTCCACATTATCTTCATCAAAATTGTTGCTGCTGAAGAAATTGGTTGGTGGCATTTGTTTTGGATCGCCGACTACGATCACGCTATTGGCACGGGCAATAGCACCCACAGCCTCACAAGTAGGCATTTGAGAAGCTTCGTCAAAAATCACCAGATCAAACTTGGCGCTTTCTGCATCAAAGTATTGAGCAACTGAAATCGGACTCATTAACATACATGGGGTTAGCCTCGGAAGCAGGTTTGGTATGGAGTCGAATATTTTGCGAATTGAAAGTGCTCTGCCATTGTTTTTAATGGCTCTTTGGAGCAGACCAATCTCCGAGCTTTGTGAAGCTTCTTTAGTGAAAGATGGAATTTTTGAAGCCAGCCGGGCGTATAATTCTGCCTTTGTCAGCTCTTCGAACTTTTTGCTGATTGCCCTAAACCTATTGATCTTGTCTTCAAATAACTGGGAGTTAAATGTGGTCAGTAAAGGACTTTGTTCAAAGATGTAATCCGCGGCAGCGCGGTACATGGCCTTGTAGGTTTGCGGGATGATTTCTGCTGTCGTAACACTACCGGCTTCAAAAGCACTTGTAACGGGAGATAATCCATTACTGGCTGCTTTTGTTCTCAAAACCGTCCAGTTGTACCAATCTTTAAGTTGTTCTAAATTTGATCGCCACGTGATGGTCTTTTCATTAATATAGCTTAGCCAATCATTCGTGTCTTTTACCTGATCGAAATCAATGTTTAATAATCCACTCAGTTTATCCGTTGTGGCTGAAATATCATCAGCGGTAATCAATAATGTTTTAAAGATCTTGCTATTGCGGTCTAAATAGGTTTTGCTTCCCTCATCAAATGCTAAAGCTAACTTTTTGCGCCAGTGCGCTGCACTGCCAGTTTTAACGATCAGCGATGCAGCCTTGTTTATTTGAATTAAATGCTCGCTTGATGTTGCAATTACTTTCCAATCCGGGCTGCCACCTTTCCACAGAAAGCCCAGTAGCGTAGGTAAAAACGTAGCCTTGTCAATGTGTTCCTGCTCGGTTTGGAAATCTATAATCTGCTGCAGCGTCTCTTTAACGCTACCCTTTGCTACCTGACCGATCAGGCTTAGTCTTTTTAACGGTTTTAAAAGACTGTTTTGTTTCATCCAGCGCGGCAAAAACCATTTTTCTTCGGCAATATTCCATTGTATTAGGGTCTGTTGTGCGGAGAAGGAAAGGATTTCTTTCGAATAATTGGCTAAAAGCGATCTGCTTAGTTCATCTCTTTTTAAACCATGTGCTGCCAGTCCAATTACCTGAGCGTGTACCTGCTCAAAAGAGTCGGTTTCCAACATGCTGGCTGGTAAGTCAGGCAAATCGGTAAGTAGCTTAACCATTTGGTAAAAGGCAAGCTGTTCTTCTTTTGTTGCAAGCGTGTCTTCTAACTTTAAATAGTGTTTCGTGCTGTTGCAAAGTTGTATTTGTTCACTTAGCAAGTTCGTTAAGGCATCCAATAGCTCACCAGCCTCTTGCCTGGTCGATGGAACATATTGTTTGGGTTCCATTTCACTTAAAGGATGTTGATGTGCTTTACCAATCATCCTGGCTGCCGCGGCTATTTCTTCTACTGTGTCCTGCCAATTACGCAGTTGCTCTCTATCAAATGAAGCGAATGTATTCGTAGGGAAGTAGATGAGGTTTTCTGCCGCATTGATCTTGCTATATTCCGTAAACAGTTCAAATAATGAATAGCCGAAATTATTTTTCTGATGGAGCGTTTCTACATAGCCATTCAGTTCATTTCTTAGCTGATAGAGCCGTTCGGCTTCTATCGCAAAATCCTCGGGTGCATTGGTTTTAGGTGTTTCGCTGGCTGCCTTAAGCTGTTGAAGCACATCAGACTTTTTAGATTTGTTTGAATGTAATTCTAAACAGAAAGGTCCAATACCAATAGATTCTAGTCTGCTTTCTACCACATCTAAAGCCGCTTTTTTTGCCGCTACGAAAAGCACTTTTTTACCCATATAGAGGGCGTTCGCAATAATGTTGGTAATGGTTTGCGACTTTCCGGTACCGGGAGGGCCATGTAAAACAAAACTTTTTCCTTGTGCGGCACTTAATATGGCCTGTAGTTGAGACGAATCCGTGCTGATGGGCAGCGCGACCTGTGATGGATGTAATTGCGCATCTGAAATTTCATTAACACTCGCGTTATCCTCAGGTTCCCATTCCAGCTTTCCGGATACCAAACTGGCCACCACTTTGTTTTTGCAGAGCTGATCCGCATTGTTGTGAATATCGTTCCAAAGGATAAACTTGCTAAATGAAAAGGTTCCTAGCAATGCCTGTTCTTCTACATCCCATTTTGATTTGGCCATAATAGCCTGACGAAGGATATTAAAAACAGATTTTACATCTACACCACTTTCATCGCGTGGTAAGTTTTCCAGTCCGCCAATACTGATCCCAAAATCTTGCCTGAGCATTTCCAATAGGGTAATGTTCATGATGGTTTCTTCCTCACGACTTCTGATCACATATCCTTTCTGTGCCGATTTTCTGATGATTTCAACGGGTAAAAGCAGGATAGGGGCATACCGTGGCCGCTCACTGGCATCAGTCTCGTACCATTTCAGCATACCCAATGCAACGTATAGCGTATTGGCGCCGTTTTCTTCTAATGCAGTTCTGGAGGCACGGTAAAGATGCGTCAGCCCATAGCCAATTTCGGTTTCACTGAGGTAGCTTCGTAGTCGTCTGTGGCTTAGCTCATGTTTCACCAATTCTGAAATAGGATCTGATTGATGTAATGCATGGTAAACACCGGTATCTCTTACCGGATTGTTCCAATCGCTTGGTTTGGCCAATACCTGAAATTCTTCACCATTCGCCAGGGCATCTTCCAGTTTAGCACAGTTAATGGTGATAAACTGAATTACACTTTTAGTAATGCGGGTGTTCAGCAAACTGTTTCTTAAGGTAAGGTCGAGTAATTTCCGTTCCCAAAGGCGTTGTTTAGAGACTTCAACTTTATCGGTATGTACCAATCGCTCCCCAATGGATATATCTTCAGGTAACTGGTTTTCACGCAGAGGCTTGACTTCTTCCTGTATTTGCCAGCCCAAATTGGTAAAGGTACGAAGTGGGAGTGGGCGGATGCTGCCAAACCGGGCTCTTTTAATATCAACGAATAACACAAAATCATCTGTGTTGAGCATTTTTTGTTCCGCTGAACTCACGGCCTGGTCAAAGGAGTGTGCTTGTCCGGCGTTCATGCAGGTAGCTTCTACCAGGCACATTTCGCCAATGCCGTCTGCAATCCTCTTGGTTAACAATGATGGATCATCATTCACTACATCGGCAAACGACTCATCTGCTAACCAGGCCCCGGCAAAAGCATGTCCTTTAACCACCACAATAATTGGATGAATGCCTACGGCCTCTAAACACGCGGCATACAGCAAGGAAAGGTCCAGGCAATTAGCCAGTTTATTTTCAAAAATGGCGTCTGCCAATCTTACCCTCTGGCCCTGTTCTTCAAAACTTGCCGGAACGCTACAATACACGATTTGCAAGCTGGCAATAGTTTCAAAAATAGCAGCCATCTGTTTCCTAACCCGGTTTGGGTTACGACTCTGGTAATCGTCAAAAGAAGGGTTGCCAGTCCACTTGCCCAATAGAGAAGAGGCCTGATGAATAATTTTTGGGATATGTTGATTATTGGGCGTAACAAATGCAGCCATAATTTCCGGCAAAATGCTTACTCCCGGCCATTGATCAAATGGCAATACTTCTATGGGGTAGTTTTGTTGAAAGGCAATCTCATCACCAATACGTATGGTTAACTTAAGATTGCCCTTAATCTTCTCTGTCAGCTCCGCTAAAAACTTAGTGGATACCGATAATGGGATACTGGTAAACTGGTGACTCTGTGCAGGCCCCAAAAATGCCAGTTCTGCTTTCCAACCCTCAGCAAAATCGGGTTCAGACGAAAGCGTTATACTAATGTCTTTCCAATCGGTTTCGTTCGGGTTGGTTATGGTAAGCTCCCTAATGGTGGGCACATGGTTTTGCTGAAAAGCATAATTGATAGCGGGGGTGTATATAAAGTTTACTTCTTCGCCAGAGCGCAAAATTGTATCCATGTGATTAAGGTAATAATAGTTTGTGGGAACTTAATTAATCACCAACCCATCTTTTGATGGAGATGAGTTGGTGGTGCGGTTGATTTGTATCATCACAGCTTTAAAGAGTACTAACTACCGCCTTTTTTCTGTTGCAAGTTCTTTTAAATTGACACGTCTTTCTGAAAGGTTGTAATTTTTAAATTTATACCTCATGAAAGCTGACATCATGTCTTCATGAGTGGACATAATTATTTGATTATCGCAGAATTCATTCCTCAACAAATCAATAAACCCGTATAGATTTAATTCGTCCATAGTTTGCACTGGATCATCTATTAAGATTAATTTGTTTTGGGAGTACTTTTTATGAAGTGCTAAAGTGAATGAAATAATTAATGCTGACAACTGGCCGGAGCTCATTGTAAATACAGCATCATAGGTTTTGTGGGATCCAGTTTGAAAACGTATTCCCTCTTTTTCGGAAAATATAAATAGTCCTATACCACCTTGAAAAGATTGCATAATCCTGCCGGAATATATATGAAAAACCGTTTCTATGTCTTTAATTATTTTTTTCTGATAAGATTTCAAAGAGGAATTATACTTGCCTTTCAAATTATTTAATTTATTCGAAACGTCTTTTGCTGTGTCTCTCTTTATCGTTACCTCTAATAATTGTGCAGACTTAGTTTGTAAAATTTGATTTTGACTTAATGATAATTTGTGCGATAGGTATTTCTTCTTTGCTTCAATTTGTTCAATTGTTATAGAATTTACTTCGTCAAATTCATTTTGGAAAAATTCTCGGAAATATTCTGAAAAATAAGATTCTATCAATTCTGCATTAGTGGTGTCTTTTATAATTAAAATTTCGCTTTTAAATAGCTCTAGTTTGTTTGCTACATCTAGTATTTGTTCGCTACTTATATATTGTGAATAATCAATTTCAAGAGTACTTAGAGCTTTTATAAGATCATTAAAATGATTGTCCTCCAAATCTAGTAACTGTGAAGCAAATTCATTATTGTAATTAAGAGTAGAAAGGTGAATATTTATCAGCTCTAATATTTGTTTAATAGTATCAGATTTAAACTGTGTAAATGTTTCCTGAAGCCTGTTGTTTTTATCAGAGCTGATCTCCTTCATTTGTTCAGATTTATTTCCGATTTGAAAAAGTAGCGTCTCAATATTTTTCCAGTCATAGCCACACAAAATACATTCTCCACTAGAAACCCCCGCTTCTCTTAGATCGGTAAGCTCATCTACTAAATCATTTCTGGATTTAGAAATGTCTGAATAAATTCTATCTAATCCGGAGAGCTCTTTATGACTAGATATAAGTTCCTGCTTGGATGAAGAAAAAGCGGTTTTTAAAGTACTTGGAATGAAGTCATACGGATTTAAGTCTATTGGTTCTTCGACTGTATTATGACTCAGTGATTCCAGTTGCTTAATTGTATTTTGGAGACTTGAAACTTTATTTCGTAACTCTCTTATTTCATCTTTTCTAGATAAAAAACTATGAAACCTAAAAAAGTTACTGACCAGATTTTCATTTCCCAAAATATCATCAACAGCTTTATTCTTCCGATATTGAATGAATAGGTTTTTTCGTTCAATAAATACTTTTATTCGGTCAAGAACTCCATCAGCGCCTATAATATTTGAATAGTCAAATGTTGACGTATCGATTTCCTCCTGATCCCAAAAAAAAATTTTTCCCCTCAATAACTTTATAAAAGAAGTTGGAGTTTCTTCAGCGATGATATTGGTTTTTATTTGAATTATTTCCTGCTCAATAATTGTAGAATTTTCCTTTTCATTGGCGTAAATTGTATCAACTTTCCTTTTTAGGTCCTCAATTCGCTTAATCTTTTGTTCAAATTCTTTAAGATCGAATAAGTGACCAATATGGTTCTTTCTTTTTTTATCATCGTGTTTGAGCAGGAATAAGGATTCTTCTTGTTCGACATAGTTTAAAAACTGGAAATTTGACTGGTAATTTTTGCCTAATAGATCTGTTAAAAATAGGTTTTCATCCTCTACAGAAGTCCGATTTTCAGACAAAAAGTCTTCCTTTACAAATAGTTTGTATAATGAAAAATCGATGTACGGCTCTATGCGACTTGCATCTGCAAAACGCTCCAATATATAGGTTTCGTCATTTTTGATTAACTCAATTGTGATTAAAATGTCCTTGCCTATTCCGTTTGAAAATTGAAATGGATTTTCAGAGAAAACTTGTCTTCCGTCAATCAGTTTTGCCTTCAGGTCTTCATATCTTCTTATTCTTCCTGTAAAAACTAATTCTATTGCATCATAAATAGTTGTTTTTCCAAATCCATTCGGACCATCAAATACAATAATGTCAGAAGATTCAAAATTTATCGTGGTGTCTTCGAATACTTTAAAATTCTGGATTCTAATTTTGTTGATCTTCATTTGGTAATGTTGCTTTTAATTTTTCAATAATAGTTTCATTGGCCATTGCACTAAAATCTTCATCACTGAGCAAAAAAAGATCCTGCTCCAAAATTTCGTTAAGTCGATTGTCTCCAATTGACTTTTTATTTATTTCTTCAAGAGATTTCAGGTTATTGGTTTCTGTAATCCTTATTTTAATGAAGGGGATTTTAATAGCTATCCGATAAATCAATGACTCGAATAAGTTAGTGTCAAAATTCGTTTTGTGCTGTTCAAATATTTCGTCGTTTAGAATAAGCGTTTCAATGGCAGTAAGCACATTTGATTGGCCAATAGAAAGATCTAGATTTTTTAGTTCCTCGTCGGTGTAATACAAGACACTTTTCTTGAAGTGATATGGATTCTCTTCAATTTGTAGCAAAATATCAAATTGAACATCTTCCGGCTTTGGAACCTTATTCAGTATTAAAAGATTTACATTTTTATCAAAAGTCGGTTCCTGTACGATTTCCTTTGTTTTCACAAAAAGCTCTATTTGCTCATTTAACACGTTATTGATATTATCCCCATCATACTGAGAAATAATCCAGTAATTTTTTTTCTCTTTCAAAACAAAGATTTTGAAATCTGTATTTGGTTTTTCTTGGAGTTCTGCAGCTTGGAATATTCTGTTTATTAGTTCAATCATTTAATTTGTTTTTTGCAGTTTCTAAATCAATTAAGCTGATTTTTTTCCATTGGGTGATTTTTGTTTCATTTTCAACTTCTTCAGTATCAATATGATTGACATGGCTGATGTTGTTTGCGTAAGCTTTTATGTCTTCCACGTTGCATTCGGAGGTGATCAAATAATCAGAATTGAAAGGAACTTCAACCATTTTGCTGAGAGCAGTATTTACGATACGCTCACTTACTCTTTTTTTGTTTGTATCAGAGTTAGAATAGTTTATGCAGGTCGGGAAATACTTTTTATTTTCAGAGCAGACCCATCCAATTCCATAACTTTCATTAGATTCTTTAATGTTTAGTAATATCTGATAAAACGAATCCTTCATCTCATCATTGTTAAGGCTTAGATCAGTATATTGCTGTATGTTTTCATACGATATTCCAGTATGTGGCCTAATGTTTTGTAAAAAATTCTTGAAATCATTTGTATCATATGAATTGAACAGCAATAAGTACGCATCCATTTTAGTTTTAACATCTATATCTAATTGGTTTTCTTCGCATTCCATACATAACTCTCGATAATAGCGATTCATATTTCTTCTAATTAAATTTTCAAAATAGATTTCATCCTGCACTTGAGCAGCGATGTCTGTTTTTATTATACTTAGGAAATTTTTCAGAGGAATAGGATTATCGTATGCAGCCCTTCTGACAGGTGTCCCCGCATGATTTAATGAGTGAATATAGATCACCTTATCCGATATGATTTTCTCTAGTATTTCGCTTAGTAAATGAACATGGTCGGGATTATTATGACCAACAATATTATACTTTTGAAGTATTAAAATAATTTGCTCTCTAATCTTTACATCAATAGCATCTAAAGAACAATATTCAACATTGTTTTCATATTCATAAATTTTAAACTTTGGATGTAAAGTTTCAATCTGAAGCTTTGTTTTTTCATTTTGTGTCGCGAGATGAAAAAAGGCTTCCACAGTTGGGATATTAATATTAGTCCATTTTTTTTCTAATTGTTCAAAATCATCTTTGTAAGTAGAATATAGTGCACTTTTGACAGCCTTAACCTGATGCATAGAAATCGGAGTAAGTCCTCCACCAGCAATTGAATTGAATATGGTGAAATCTTCTATGGAATCTATTTGAATTAATAGCTCATTGATTTCATTCTCAGTTTTTGCAACGACTTGTTTTAGTAAGTGGTAGAGTGCAACTCTACCTTGATAAATGAATCCGCTCCATGTTGGTATTGCGGTATGTGGTAAAGATTGATTGGCCATTTGTGTAATTGTATTGTTAACTAGTTTTTATTTTATATTCCTACAACCTCCACCAAACTCTTCCCACTCTGCTGTTTACTCACCTTAATCTGCACCGGAATCCTTTCCGTCATTTCCTGCACATGTGAAATAACCCCCACTTTACGCCCCTGATTGTGCAACCTTTCCAAAGCATCCATAGCGATATTGAGCGTGTTAGGATCTAGCGAACCAAAACCTTCATCAATAAATAAAGATTCCACTTTCATGCGGCTGGATGACAAAGAGGCGAGACCTAAGGCCAAGGCCAGCGATACCAAAAATGATTCACCGCCCGAAAGGGAATAAACCGTACGCACTTCATCGCCCATGTCCTGATCTACCACTTGTAGGCCCAGCGATGCCGGAATGCGTTCAATTTTGTATCGGCTCGTGAGCGCCTGCAAGTGGATGTTGGCGTATCCCAGCAACACATCAAGCGTATATTCCTGAGCAATCTGGCGGAATTTTTTACCGTCGGCAGAACCGATAATTTCGTTCAGTTTGCTCCAGTTTTCTGTAATGGCAGCTTGTGCTGTGATTTCTTTTAGCAGGTCGCCGATTTTATTTTTATGGACTTCATCTTGTTGCAGGCGAAAACTGTTTTCGCTCTTTTGATGTTTCTTTTGTTCCACTTCTGTTTTGGTAGCAGCGTTGAGTGCCAGAAGTTCGTCAAGCGGTTGTTCAGTCGCAGCATGTTGGAGATGGTTATCCATTGCTTGTTTTCGTTCACTAAGAATAGTGTTCGCTTTGTTTACTGCTTCTTCAATGGTTTGTAACTCTGCTCGCTCTTTACGGATCCAGTCGTTGCTTAACGCCAATAACTCATGAAGTGCCCCAATGCTGAGTGATTGATTGTTCTTCTGATTGTAATCGTCAAGCCAATCCTGCATTTTTTGTGTCGCCTTTTGGGCTTCCTTTTCCAAAGCCATTAACGTAGCGGTTAATTCTTCTCTTTGGGTATGCGCTTTCGTGCTCTCGATAGTTAGCTGTTGCTGCTGGGTTTTGAGTTGCTCCAATTGTTGTTGCGCTTCATCTATGGCCTGTTTAAGCAAGTTTTCAGTTACTGCAACGGGGTGTCCGTCAAATATGGCCTTGCGTTGGTCAACCAGGTTAACATAGATCTGATGTTGCGCCGAGTGGGCTCCGGTTTTTTTACCTGCTTCGATAGCAAGGTTTTCAGCCTGAACTGCCAATTCCTTTAATGTGGCGTCCAGCGATGCCTGCTGGCGCGTATATTGCTCTAGTTTTTCATTGTTTTCTTTCCAGTTACGGGCAAAACTGTCAATACGTTCCACAAAAGCTACAGGGGCGGCTTTCCAATTTGCCATCCAGTCGGCAGTGGTAAAGTAAGGTGAAAGCAAAGTGGCTACACCATCAAGATCGGTAGTTGCTTTAGCTTGCTCTTTGGTTTTACTGCTACGTTGCTCTTGATAAACCGCTAAGCTCTTTTGAATATCCCTTACTTGATTGGCAAGCTTGTCTG
>CAZGWG010000079.1:0-4544 GCA_964529165.1 uncultured Sphingobacterium sp. | reverse complement strand
GTTCTATCTCGGTTCTGGTCGCCTCAAGTTGCTGCTTTTTGTCGCTATGTGCTTTTATCTGCGCTAATAAGTTGGTTTGTTTAGTCTTTAAAGCTTTTAAATTTTCTTCGAGCCATTCTGCTTTTTTTGCATCTGCTATAGCATGGCTTTCTTTGGCAATATCGAATTGTTCCCAGGTTTGCTTTTTACCGGTCAGTGCCAATTGTTTTTCGGCAATGGCTTTGGTCTGGTCTTTAATCAATTGCTTTAAGGTACTGCACTCTTTAACTAAAGTGTCATGTCGGCTATGGGCAAGCAGATAATCTTGCTCCTTTTCCTGGTAGGACTTTTCCAATTGGGCCAATACATTTTCCAATTGCGGATTTCGGGTTACGTAAGGATGGCTGGTGCTGCCGCAAACCGGGCAAGGCTCATCATCAACCAAAGCGTTCCTAAGCATTTCTACATTTTCGGCCGAAGCCAAACGGGCTTCCTGTAGCATGTGGTAGGCTGTATCTTTCTGCACTTTCATGAGTGGCAGCTGTTGGGCCAGGGTAGCTAATGTTTCTTCTTTGGTCTGCTCATCAGTGAGGTCTTGTTGTTGCTTGTCGTTCAGGAATTCTAATTCTGTAAAGGCGTGATAAAACAATGTCCAGTGAGCCTGTGCCTTAATCGCGTTTTCTACCTGTTGTTCAGTTTCAGTTTTGGTCAGGTTTAACTCTTCGATAGGGATTAATAGCAGTTCCCCGGCTTTGGACTCATAGCTTTTCTTAATATTCTCCAGGCTTGCTAACTGCTGGTTGCAGTTAAGCTCAATAGCCGTCTTTTGATCTTCGGCTGTTTTGATCTTTTCCCGTAATTGACTTAGATCTAACTCAGCAGCATGTAAGATGTCTAAGGACTTTTGTGCATCCTGAAGTTTCGACAGTATCAGGTCTTTGTTTTCGGCAATTGCGCTGCGGTCTGTGTTTTCTGTCTTCCAGTCGGTAATGGCTTTAATATTTGCCCCAACATTTTTGTGTTCTTCCTGCCTGGCAGTTAGCGTTTCAAGGTGTTTGGCATTTATAATGGAAGCATTTTTAGCTTCTTCTTGAAGTTGTTCAACCTGATCTTTTTTCCCGGCTATTAACGTATCCAACTTTTTCGCCTGTTCCAGTAGGGGTAGGGCATCGGTTAGGGCCTTGTTTTTTTCTGTAAGACTATTTTCTGCCGATCTGAGCCTGGTTTCTACATCTTCTTTTTGAGCGAGTAGTTTGATAATGTTTTCTTTAAGCGCTTCAAAAACAGTTGTTTTGTTGGTGTGCTGGTCTTGTGCGTGCTTTAAGGCATCTGCCCAGCTTCTGGTTTGCTGGGCCTGTTCGGTCATTAGCAATTTTTGATTGCGTGGCAAAGCCAATGTTTTCGCTTCTGCGGCAGCCTGTAGTGATGTATAGGCTGCATCATGGGCAATTTGAAACCCGGCGAGCTGCTCATGCCAGTTGATTGCCCCGGTTAGTTTCTCGATTTCTTTATCCAGGCTGATGATCTGCGATGTTAAAAGCTCCTGGTCGTCTGACAGCACTTTTAGTTCTTCTACCGTAAGCGTAACGATGCCTTCTTTTTTGAGTTCGAGTTCCCGAAGCTGCTGTTCTTCCAGTTTGTATTTTTCATAAATCTTTTTAGAGATTTCAGTATAGATAGTTGTTCCGGTCAGCTTTTCGAGCAGGGAAGATTTTTCGTCTCTATTGGCTTTCATAAAAGCCGTAAAATCACCTTGTGCCAATAATACCGATCTGGTAAACTGCTCAAAGTTTAAGCCCACAAGTCGCGCGACTTCATTTAGGGTTTCCTGCTTTTTACCAGGAATGTCACTATTAAGCGTGATGTTTTTTAAGGTAATGGAGTCTGATTGCATGCTGCCTTCAGCTTTATTCCTTGCCCGGCGCACACTCCAGGTCGCACGGTAGTCTTGTCCGTCAATGCCCTTAAAATCTACCTCAGCAAAACCATCGGCTGTGCCGTCACGTAAAATACTGCGTACATCTCCCTGGCTAAGTGTGCTGCCTTGTACATCTCTGATTTCAATTCCAGTTTCTTTCGCTTGCAGGTATCGGGGCGTTTTGCCGTATAGTGCAAGGCAAAGCGCGTCTAATATGGTCGATTTTCCAGCTCCGGTTGCGCCGGTAATAGCAAATATTCCTGCCGAGCATAGCGGTTCGGCTGTAAAGTCGATTTCAGTAGTTCCTTCCAGCGATGCCAGATTTTTGATGCGTATGGCAAGTATCTTCATTTATTCGGCTGTTTGGTTTACTTCCTGGGCTACCTGTTGAAAAAGCTGCAGGATTTCGGTGGGTACTTCGCTATTATATCTGGATCGGTATACTTTGCCGAAAACGTCGACAGGTTGTAGCTCATTTAGTTTTTCTGGCGTGATAAATTCTTGCGCTTCTTCTGTTGTAGCGGGGTATTTTACATCTATTTTAGCCAACCTTACTTTTTTCCCTGCCAGTGCGGTTTCTATTTTATGGCGCAGTGCAGGTTCCGGTCCTTCGAGTAATACCCTTACTTCAAGATAGGGGCTGGTTTCTGTAGCGGAATCCGGCTCAGGTAATTGTTCTAAAAGCGCGATAACCTCATGCAATGGCTGATGGTTCAGTGGAATTCGTTGAAGCGGCACAAATAGCGGAATCTCTACCATTTCGAGGTTGCTGATTTCCTGATCGATATCGAAAACGATAACCTGATGCTTATAGTTGAGTTCTGAAAAAGACATCGGTAACGGACTGCCCGAATAGCGAATGTGTTCTTTTCCGCCAATGCGTTGTGCTTTATGGATATGTCCGAGGGCAACGTATTTGATGTCGGGATGAAAGGCCGTAGCCGGTATACATTCAACACCACCCATAATGAGTCGTTCACTCTTGTCAAGATCAGTTATTTCCGCGTGATGGGTATGTAGGTGGCCCATCGCAATGATACTTTGTCCGTTTTGTTTTTTCTGCACGGTATATTCAAAAGCCTCTTTATATAATGCGGTAACGCCTTCGGTATAAGGATTGTCGCAATCAGCAATCGTAGGGTAATCGCCCATACGCAAAAAAGGGATAGCTAAACACCATACTTTGATGCTATCATTTTTGTCATGGATAGGAATAAGGAGTTTTTCATAGTCGATATTTCCATCCGTATCCTTTTCAACCAGGCCGATGATATGCACATTAGAGGATTCCAGTAAAGGCTTTGGAGCTTCTAAACGGGAAGCTGAATCGTGATTGCCGGCAGTAATGATGATCTGCAAAGCAGGGTTGGCTTTGGTGGCTTGATTAAGAAAAGTATAGAACATCTTTATGGATGCCGCTGCCGGGTTGGAAATATCGAAAACATCTCCGCTAATTAGTAAAACATCTATCTGCTGATTTTGCAAAGTTTGTACCAGCCAGTTTAAGAACTGTTGATGCTCATAGCTGCGGTCGTATTCGTGAAATAACTGGCCTATATGCCAGTCTGCGGTATGCAGGATTTTCATAGGTTATGAAGTTTCGATAGATGTTCATTTCCACTAAGAAGAACGTCGATAAATTCTAAAACACTGTTTTGATGAACATCGGACTGATGTGATTGCAGAAGTTTGAGATTTGTTGAGACGTTAATAATGTTAAACAAATTAGTGATATTTATTTGTTCGTACAACTTCAAATATGGTTGAAATTAAATTTTTATCTTTACGGGAAACCGTAGTAACGCTTTGGCCTGTAGATATTTCGAATCCTCATTATTCCCCTTGTTTAAATCCACCAGATGTTTAAAAGAGCATACGGTTTTTTAGGACTAATTGACAAGAATTTCAGGAATATCAGATCGCGTAACTTGTCGACAAAAAACGGATCTTTTGAAAAACAACAGGTTGTCATGTGATCCGGCCTAATCCGATCGGATATCAGTAAGTTAGGCGGTTAAATAACCCGCCCTTTCCGGAAAGTGATTGTTCAGATCCTGACCGTTGTACCCATGACAGGTTATAGAGGCTTATAAATCAATATTGGTTAATAGAATTTAGTCTATTTATTTTAAGCTGTATCATTTAAGTTCATTGATTAACAGATCAGTTTCATAACGTATATAGTGCTGGTAGCGTCCGTTCATCCACATTACATAGGGCTTTTTACCTTTATAAGCGTCTAATACATAGGGTCTGATATTGTCGGAATAAGAGTTCCTGGTTATGGCATTACTTTTCCATTTTTTGCCCTTCAATTCCCAATGTTCAATTTCAAATCTGCCATTTAGTTGCCGGGAAAGATATACATTGTTTGGCCGATGATGATCCAGAACTACACCACCGGAATAATGTTCTTCTGCTACTTTTCCATTTTTCTCGGGTTCGGTAATATACTTCCCGGAATTCAATAATTCGTAATCGATCCATTTCTTACCATTCCATTTAGCAAAATGATAAATATGATCTTTAATGCTTGGATACTTGGTATAGGCTATAACCGGATTCCCTTTTTTATCTAAAGCAATATCCCATATCCAGGATCTGATCTTACCCCGTTCCACATCATATTATTTACTGATTTTACTGA
>CAZGWG010000078.1:0-14964 GCA_964529165.1 uncultured Sphingobacterium sp. | reverse complement strand
AACTTTTGCTGGTAGATAGTTTCCCGTATGCGTAAGACGATTTGAGAAAAGCCTACTGATAACTCATCCTCTTTTCCCTTTAATGCTTTCTCGAATTGATTGAAATAAACGGTATTGCAGTCCAGGTAAAGGCAAAGCCCTTGCATCGTGAATGGCCTGTCTGTGGGTATATCGGTGGTAAGTTCCGGCGCATGATATTCGCCTTCGGAATCTTTATATCCCTTGCCTGGTTGTCTTATCTGTTCTGTTTTATACCAGGGATTATCTTGGCACCATTGGAAGTATTCGCATGCCGCCTTCCATAGAAGTTCTGGGGTGGCAAATAGTTTCTCGCGGCCATGACGTGAACGCAGTTTCCAGAATTGATTACCGGTTGGGGCTCCCATGAAATTAAAATTACCCCATGTTTCTAATAGCTATTACGAATGTTCCAAATCGGAACACTCTGTTAATTCTTCAATAGATATTTTTAGCTGTCGTGCAATTTTATTTAGCAGATAAATGCGGGGGAGTAATCTATGTCCTTCAATCTTTGCATACATGGACCTAGTAATATCGAGCCTTGCAGCCATCTTCCCCTGTGTCAGATTGTTTAGGTCGCGAAAGTTAATCAGCCTAATGGCTATGGCAGTTTTGATTTCGGTTTCTTTCAACATGTTGGATTTTATTTAAGAGGTTAATCATTTTGCTAAAACTATAGGTAGACACGTGGAACGTCCGGCTATAGGTCTATTTCCAATTCGCGGCCGGTAAGGGCGTGATAAAGGTTTTGGAGCTGGTGGAGATAATGGATGTGTATAATATTGTTGCCGGCCATCCACAGAAAGGTGGGTCTATCGTCAATCTCTTCTATTTCAAATCTTTTCTGTACCGCAACCTGAATATAATCTATGAAATAATATGAGAAAAAGGACTGTTGTCGTTCTGTAAAACCCGCCTTCTCCAATATTTTAGGAGCCAGTGGGATGGGTTCAAATATGGCCGGGTTATTTACAATATCTCCTATACTGTCAACCTCAACTCTTACATATCCAGATGACTTTAAATTTACCCAATTGCCTATTCTTAATTCATTTGCTTGTATCATGATATTAAATTTAAATTTTTGGATTGTATGATCTCTCTTACCGTAATATTCATCTTATCGCAGATGTCCAACAGTACGGGTAATGGCGGTTTGGCTCTGGCCTCCTCGTAGCTCTGATAGCAGCGCATAGTTACGGTTAAGTACTTAGCCATCTCTCTTAAAGTGAGGGCCCTATCCTTACGGTACTCTCGCAGGTGGGCTGCTATGTTCTGGCGGATATGGAGTTCGGATTTCATTGGGGGAATGCTGTAAATATAGAATCAATTCTTTCTCCGTATGTGACTTCCGGTTGCTCCCTTACCCTCGCATAAGCTATAGTGGTGTCAGGCGTTCGGTAATATAAAGTGTCATCAGCTAATATGAGATTGATGGGGAAATAAACAATTAAACTATCGTTTCGAGTTCCGATAGAATCCCATCTGATAGCATCCCATCCCAAGTCTACCGGTGGCGGTGTATCTGTTTTCGGCGGCGGGGAATACAAAAAATAACCTGCCGTGATGCCAAGGCCGATCCCGAAACATAAAAAAATAAAGCAAAATTTTAGTAGTTTCATCTTAATACTTTTTATCCGGCATCTTGGTATATGCCTTTGTTTTTAATTGGGTTTCCAGTTCTGCGATGCGGGTGCGTAGTCCGGCGATCAGTTCAGGGGTGATAGGTTCGGCCTCGCCTTGGAAGTAGACCACCTTTGATAAATACTTTTGCGTGGCCTTCCCCTTCAGTTCTTCTATCTCCTTATCTCTCTGTTCAAGCTGCTCTTTGAGGTCGGCTATTTCTTTTTCCTGCTCGGTTATGATATAATTTGCGCCTTCTCTGGCATTGTCCAAAAAAGTCTGTCCCGCTGGCTCCGCCTCCTGTTCAAATAAATCACCGGCATCTTCGCTGAAGTAATGGCCTTTGGTTTCAAGGGCTTCTTTGTCGGTGGCTTCCAGATTGTCAAATAGATATTTCAAACAATTGTACGTTGCCTTTTTGAAAGAATCGTCTGTTGGGTTATATACGTCTTTAAATTCCTCCAATAGTGTATTCATACAAGCGATGTTTTTAGAGTGATGTCTAACAAAGTTTCAGGCCGATTAAAAAGATAACACTCGGTTGCTGGTTCAGGGTTTGCGTATCTTTCTCCTAATAGTTTTATTTCCGACCGCCACGAGGGGTTTGACTGTAACTGCGTAGAATGGATATTTGATATCATCTCAAAAGCTCGCCCCGCATAGGGACGCTCGGTGTATGGATTAAAAGCAAGATCGTGGTAAAATCGGTGCGTGGCTTCTATTATAGCCAGCCTGACCGTATCGCTCTGTCCGATGTAGCGCAATAGGTGGATAACTGATAGCCCCTCTTTTAATATCAATTCCTGTGAAATCCTTTTATTCATACAATCTATTTTTGTGTTTGCGTTAAGAGTAGGGCCAGTCAAGCTGAAAGTCAACAACGGTCATATATTTACTTAGACAGGATTTTGAAAAATGGCATCCTGTCGTATATCGGAACATATCTCCATTGTGCATTTGTTTGAATCCGTGCTTTCCAAGAAGTTGACATATAGCGTTATAAACGGATTTAGCCTGTTTCATTTTATTTTTGTGTTGGTGAGGTGAGAGAGGCGATTAGCTCCGTTTTTACTTCTGCCCATGCTTTAGAGGCCCATGTAGGGCGACCGCCCTCTTTAACAGAGTGAATTATAAACTTTTTAACTGTTAGGTCGATGATCTTCTCCACTCTCTCCCGATCTGTGGAGGGTGAATGTGGCCGATCTTGAATCGCGGCACTTATAGCCCTCTGGCGTTGTTCAGGCGTCATTTCCCTTTCTTTGGACTTCGCTAACTCATACTCTACCGCCCCTTTCTCTGTAGCGGAAGGTTCGGTAACTGGTTCGTAAGTCTTGGCGAATATGTCTGGCTTGCAGGGGTAGAACTCGCCGTTAACGCCTTTGATAATGTAGTCGCCAACTTGCCCATACATTGTGCCTTCTAACGTTGGTATTGATACACCGCTGTGATGTTCATCCGTTATTCCGCCGCACCACTTTGCAATTTCATCGCGGGTCTGAATGTCATAAGTAAGTTCGGCGGCTTCAATAACTACTGGCATCTTTCTGAATTTCTGTATCATAACTCATTTATTTTCTCCCTTTAATAGGTGTTGTATTGAGCCTGGGTACTTATATCCAAGCGCTTTCATTATCTCCCTGATTGTCATCCCCTTCTTACGCATCTGTATGGCCCACTTTCTATTCTTCTCCATTAGTTCTTTTGAAATAGAATCAGAAACGGCGATCTCTCCTTTTCCTTTACATACAGGACAACAAATAAACTTTTTCATAACTTATAATTTAGTGGAATGAATGACTCCGGTGTTCTTTGTAAGAGCCAAGGGATGAAGCCTATCATCCAATTTTTTAGCAACGGCGGAATAAGCATATCGTCCTCTGTCTTTGCATATTCGCTAAATGCGGCATACAGGGCCGTTTTATTTCCTATGCGGACCGCCCATCCTTCCTTGCTGACACTGGCGGAGTTCTTCAATTCATTTTCCTCGACATCAGAACCTAATACATATTCAACATCATCCTCGCACCCACGCTCTGTCATCCAAAACATTCTATCCTCATCTATTTCCTCAAAGTCTTCTATGTCCTCTGGATCTTTCGGAAGTCCATAATTTTCAATTCTTAGGTAGATTTTTTTGGGGAGATTGCTTATTTTCATCTGATTCATTTTTGCTTATTATGTATCGATTCAGGACATCGACAGTTACATCCTCTATCTCTTTTAAACGTTTTGTCATCGGTCGTAATGAGTACCTCTTTGATAATAATTTCGGTAACATTATAATTTAGTTAGTTGTTCCTCGGATGGAAGTTCTTCCAAATATTTTCGAATTATATAGCCGTTACTTTTTCCCAAGTATCCGGGACTTTCATCCCGCCATTTATAATGATCCTTTATAATCTTCTCAATCATTTCTCTACTCACTGCGGCTTCAGGAGCCTTTGGTTCTGTTGTTCCCTTGCAAGTCGGGCATACATCGTAATCATCTGGCTGCTGTCCAAAGGGTACTACTCCTTCGCCGTTGCAATCTTTACAGAAATCCTTAGGTTGTTGGGATTGAAGCCGTCCTGTTCCATCGCAATACTGGCAGTCGATATAGTCGTACTGAGGAACGGGTGATGGAACTTTACCCTTATAGCACACTGGGCATTCTTCCCTCTCCTGGCCAGCGGATGAGGATAGTGCGGCGTATTCTGCTAATATTTCAGAAAGCGAGTGAAGACATATTCTCGGCAGGTATCCCATGAACTGCTTTTTATTGCCCTCTTCCAATAAATAGTCGTAGGCTTTCTGTTTCGCCTCTGCTGTCAGCTTATCTGTGTTGTTCATCTGTTTATGTTTAATTAATCAATTGTAGTCGTTTCTTCCTCCCCTTTCGGTAGACTTTCATACCATACTTTGTTGCGCCTAAGAAGTTCTTCTTCAGAAATATCGGTCTCTGAAAGAAACTTTACTTCGTATTCCCCAAATTTCTCTTTCCATTCTTTTTGCCTTTCTGGTCTATTTGCCTCCAAATCCCCTTCGGCAAAATGCCAGCTACTACACATGTGAGAGGCCAAATGTTCGCCTGTGTCTGCAACTAAATTGTAAACCGTGTCCCCCGATTCGGGATAGATAATAAGTGTTGTTTTTTCCATCTGTTATTGCTTTATAAGTGATTGATTATTTGATCTGCATCTTCCTTTCTTTTATTTGCCGCTCGATACAAATCCATAAGCGCCTCAAAAGCCATGTACCTGAATGGTTTTATGTATCCAACCTGTTCTGTAGCAGAATACTTCTTTAATTCCGCTTGCATATCATCAACAGTTTTTCTGATCTCCGCGAATTGCTCGGCAATCACATTCTCCCATTGTTCTGCTATATTTTTACTCATGGCTGTTTGGTTTTTAGCCCTGCAAATAGCAGGGAGAGAAATAATAGTAGTCTCACCTTGTTTGATCAATTGCTTTTAATATTTTTTGCCATGAGTGTGTTCCCGTGACTTATTATACCTCATCTTCGCTTTTATATGCCATTCCAAATCAATACCCCTTGCGAAAGCCAGGTCAAAGATTCTTATGCAGGCATCAGCGAGTTCATCCTGAAAAGTGTCTTTAACGGCATTTTTAAAGTCAAAGACAAATTCATCATCATCTTCTGTTCGTAAAAACTCGTCGGCGTATTCACTATCCACCAGACTGTACCGATCCCTCCTATCTGCTTCCATCGCCTCCGATATTTCCGTTACAATCAACATCAGTATTTCGCCTATGTTTCTTTCCTTATCCCAAAAGCCCTTATCTGTGGCGTTCCGGTGGATATCTTTTGCTAATTCATTTATCATATTGTTTTCTTTTTCATTTTAGTGATCACCCCTTTAAATGCTGCACATTTACGATCTGACTTGTCTCGTTCATCGCGGTACCAGTCACGGCTTCTTTTCATGCTTTCATAATCCTCTATTAACTGCTGGTTGTTTTTCGCAATTAACTCCAGCGCATCGGCTATGCGCATCAGACAACCAATTTCAATATGCCTCAAGTCGGGATAGTCCGAAAAAGAATCGTTTGTAGTGAAATTCTTCCTTGACATTTCTTTTAATGCGATCTTTGCCATAGTTGGTTATTATTTATTGGGTTTAAAGTCCATATTCTTATTATAAAAAAACTGCCGCTGTATGCCTAAAAAGCTACTGTTATTCCATATCGGGCAGGACTGACAAGCGATAATATGCCTACTGTATAGGTAGTCGCATATCGTAAATCCCTGGTGGTCTCTGCCCTCGTCACCATCATTCGGCGAGAACCACTCATTCTCTGGGTAAGAGAATAAGATCGACAGATAATAATCCACGTCCTCGCCATAGTTTAGTCTTTTTTTGGCAGCGTCGTATATTGGTAGGTCGGTCATATAATTGCTTTAGAATAATATTTATCAATGTCAAAAGTATTTTCACCTATCCTTGCCACACGCTTCGTTCTTTGCGTTATCTTCCTTTTAGGATTTAGGATATTATTGGCGGGATTATTCTGAATATTTAATACCATCTGCTTTGACAGTCCCGTTATCTTTACAATATCCCGTACATAATATTTATCAGATAACTCTTTTACCTCCACTATGACCGCAGGCATGGCAATGAAAGGTCTACTGCTCATATAGCTGCTTTTAAACCTGCAAAAACCTGCGGCGTTACATTAGGAAACATCCGCTGTATTATTTTTTCTTCAATATATACTACGGCATTGCAAACCATCTCGTCGCGCGAAAATAGAAGGCCTGTTATCTTACTTGCTGAATGGATGATTGTTGTATGATCATATCCGAATGTTCGGCCTATCTCAACTTTTGTGATCTTCGCATACTTACATAGAAAATATATTGTTGTTTGTCTTGCCACAACTAATATTCTCTTTCTACTGTGCAGGCACATATCTTCAAAAGTCATATTGAAATAGCTACAACATTCCTCAATAATGATTTTCTTTTTTTCATCCATCCTTCCCTGAATCCGTGCTGCCCTGTTTTCAATACCGGCCTTCAAGCCAGCCTCGTAGCCTAATTTCCAGATAGCGTCAAGTGATTGTGTTTCCATGATTATTAGATTTCTTTAATTACAAATTCAATGCGAGGACTTTTTTTGTCCAAATATTTTTCAACTATTATTCTGGTGCAACGGTTATCGTTTTTTATCACCTTCGCTTTCTGCATACAATCCAAAATACATTTCAGTGCGCCGTCCAAATCAGATCGTTCATTGGGGTAAAAGACTTTCATCTCTAACTCGAAATATCCGGTAATCATTTTTCCTCTGCTCTTGCACTGGATATAAAATTTACTTTCATAATCCGTCAAAGCCTTAGTCTTAAATAATCCCTTATGCCCTATTCTGTAAGAATTGCTTTTACTGGGAACCGTTCCAAATATTGTTTCCTGAATCATTTATAGATTATCTTTTATTCATTGTATTAAGAACAAGTGCTATCCCAAAATATATCGCCATCTTTTCATTGAACAACCAATCAACGCCAAATAAAAACAGAACCACCCCACCCTCATAAATAATAGAAGTAAGCGAATCCACGATAATTTCTTTTTTTATTTTCTTTTTCATACTTCAATCTTTTTTTCGAAAACGAAAAGGCAAGGTTTAAGGCGCTATTGCGTGTGTGGGGTACAGGAGATGTGGAGAACCGATTGAGTTCTTTCATTGGAATTCCATTATCATTTGATTTTTCTTCATTTCGGCATTGTGACAATTTTTTTCCATTACATCGAAATAAGAATGTTTTAACTCGAACGCTATTGCCTTGCGCTGCATTTCCAGCCATTTGAATGGTTCTGATCCAATGCCTCCGAATGGACTTAAACAGACATCGCCCTTATTGCTCCATAGATGCGTAGCCCTTTCAATTGTTGGCTGCTGTAGTGGGCAGATATGTTTTTCATCTCGCTCATCCCTGCCATCCCTGCCATTTAAAGTGTCCCCGTAATCAATGTCATACCACACAGGAGAGGCGTATTTTTGCCATAAATCGACGGGTATGTCGCATTTTACCGGATGTATGTGTTCGCCTGGTTTGCGAAAAACCAACAGGTAATCTGGAAGCCCTACCCGCGACATTGCCGCATCTTTTTTTACTTGCTTATGAAGTAGCCCTAATGCTTTAGTGCGCTGCATTTCCACTACAGGGTCTTTCCATATCGTTACGCGAGAATGATAAATAAATCCCGCATCTTCAAATGATTGTCTAATCATTCCGCTAAAATCTCTTAACCCGATATAACCCTCCTTGCCTTTTTGAATTGGGAGATCCATGCAGTGAACGGCTACATTTCTCCCTGCCCACATTACCCTGAATAATTCTGGGACAAGGCATTTCCCAAAGGCAAAGAAAAATTCTTTATAGTTTTTACTATTGCCCATGTCTTCTGGCAGATCAGAGTAGGTATATAGCTCCGCAAATGGCGGCGAAAACATGGAGAACCCTATGGATTCGTCAGGTATTGATTTGATTAGCTCCACACAGTCCCCGCGATGAATGACATAATTTTCGCCTTCGATTTTAGTATGGCTATTTAATTTCACCCTATCATTGCTTTCATTCATTTCCATCGTCATTTCTCTGCGCATATCATCAAATTGTTTTTGTTTGCGATTAAAGGATTCAATTACATTTTGCATCGTGTCCGTCGTGATAATCCAGGCATTAACAGTATATTCCTGCCGGTATCTTAAAAACCGCCTAATAGCCTGATACATTGCCTCAAATGAAAAATCAGGAGAGGCAAATACCGTGTTGTGACAGTTCTGATAATTTAGCCCGAATTGAGCAATCTTTGTTTTGGTAATTAGTACCCTGAACTTATTAGCCGCAAAACCAAGTAACATTTCTTCTTTGTATTCAGGACTATCAGATCCTTTTACCTCTATAGCTTCAGGGATAAGTTTTCTCAACAAGTCGCCTTCCTCGTTTTGTTTGATCCAGATTACAAAATTTTCGGTAGAGTCATTAACGATCTGGACGACCTGTTCCAATCGTTCAACTTTTGTTAACCGCAATTCCTGGTTAAAGTTGGTGGCCGAAATAGCCACATCGTTAAACAACCTTCCGTTATTCCTCTTTTGTGTAGTTATTTTCTTTTCAATAAGATTAAGCGGCGGCAATATAAACTCAGCCGGAGGTATTGGCATAACGGCCCACTGTCTTACCCAGTGCCAGAATTGCTTGTTTGCATGTTTTTTAATTCTCCATTTTGCCGTGTCTCCTCCATCATGAACAAAATACATAGCCAGCATTTCGGCTCTACTCATTACGCCTAAAAATTCTGAATGATTCCCAAGCTCCATAGGATCATTGGGAGATGGTGTGGCTGTACAAGCAAGTTTATAGGGGGTGTTTCTGAAGTCCTCAATTATCTGCGTTCTGTATGCACCTTCATGGTTTTTCAAAATACTGGATTCATCCAGTACCACGCCTGCGAATAACTCAGGATTGAGATTATCCAATTGTTCATAGTTGGTAATGTATATTCCGGCGGCTAAATCATAGCGACTATTAACCAATACGTCGGTGAGCCGGTTAACCTGGATACCGAATTTTACCCCTTCCTGAATTGTTTGCCCCGCCACTGCCAGTGGGCATAAGATTAGCACGGGCCTATTGGTATATTCCACTACCTTGATAGCCCATTCCAGTTGTTGAGGGGTTTTGCCCAAACCGCAATCTTCGAAAAGCGCAAACCGTCCATGTTTCAATGCTTTTTTTACACAATACTTTTGAAAAGGGAAAAGCATAGGGTTAAGTACATCTTCTGAAATATCGAAGCCGGAATAAACCACGGACTTCTTTTTTGTTTCTATGAATTGTTCGTAAGTCATTGGTTATTTTTTATAGATTTCTTTCAAATAATCGTTGAGCGCCGATCTATGTTCATTCCGGTCTACATCTTCGCTCACCCTTTCTGTTGGCCCCTGTGACTTGTGGTTTACATCCTGTTCATAGCGAATGTTTCTCATGCTCTCGTGTCTATCCTGTCTGTACACTTCGAACAACTCAAAAAAGGTGGGTATATCCATCCGGTCATAAATCTTACCCGCCCTACCGGTTGATAGCTCCTGCAGGAATAATAGCACATCCTCCAAACTCAGGTTATCCTCATGGCTTTGGTCAATGATCAGTGCCGCTATCTCAATCACCTGATCTTCGTTCAGTCCTACCCGAACGTTGATGTTTGACAATGCGCTGTTAAGGGAGGCCGTAAGTACAGCCGCTATTCTTTGCATGCCGTCCTTTTGTTGGATTAAAGCCGGTATTCTATCCTCCGTTGGAATAGTGAGTACTTTATCGAACTGCACTATTCCGCGCTGCTTAAACGACATCAGGTGCTCGTACACGGCAACCTTATCCCGTTTTTCCAAAACGCTCAGCAAGCTTTTGTTTGAGGGTATCCTCGTTAAGCTTTGCTGTTTTTTTTGCTGTTGACTTGTCTCCATGAATTGCTTTTTGAGTTATTTCCTGAATGTGATTTGAGATGGTGGATAATGATTTTTGCGAATAAAATTTGTCGGTAACCAGGTAAGTACAGATCGATTCCCAGGCCTCTAACACTTGCTCCACATGGATTTCAGGCGGCCCGTTGACGTTTGCCTGCTGGCATAAAAAAGTTGCGATTGAATACAGTGGTTTGTAGTCACGTTCCTTGTCGGGCAGGTAAGTAGGGAATGTTTTTTTGAAGGCGGAACTCATTCGGGGCACCAAAAGGTTTTCAGACTTTCCAAAGTCTTTATTTTCATCTTTACTTCTATTTTCATTTCTATTTTCATCTTCATTTTCCATATGATGGTTCATATGATTTTCATGTGACGATTCATATGATTGGTTTTTACCTCCTTTTCTATTATCTCCCCTACTTCTACAAAATTTTTTCCTCTTTTCGATTTCGGTTGCCAGCCTTTCATTAAAAAAATTCCCTGAAGAATCTTGCTTAAACTTACTTGAGAGGACTGTCCATATGGCCTGGTCTTGTCCCAAGACGGTTTTTATCGTTTCTAATGAAAGTGGGCCGTTGTTGAATTGAGTGATAAGCAAGTCTATATAGCAGCCTTTTTGATGCCGCGACATTATCATAGTGCCGCCCAGCCAATCGCCTGGATAAAAAAGAAATGCGGGGTCTTTGGACATTGTATTAAAAAGGGTTTTTTAAAAGGGTTACTGGGTCGGATTTTTTATTTTACTTTAACTATCGCTTGATGCCTTTAAAACGTAATCATGCCCGTTTAATTCCAATATATCTTTGTCAATCAAATGACGTACGATTCCATACCGATAGTTTCTAATAGGGTTCATATTACTATCAAGAAGGCGAAAGCAAACGGTATTTGTTGGTCGGATATGCTGGCGCAATACCCCCCCCGTTGGCTTTTTAATTCTTCAAATAATTCTCGCTCCTTTGGTGTTAGCTTTACTGCTTTCATATTATATTAATTATTGATTCTGCTATTATTGTTCACTCGCTCATAAATCTCTATTGCCCGCTCTCGGTCTATGTTTAAGATGTAATGTTTTCGGTACGTGGATTTGCGGCCAAAGGTGTTTTCAAATGGCACATCTGTATGATGGACAGGTACGGAGAAGTCATTAATCAGATCACTGATCGAGCCGCGAAAACGATTATATTCAAACATTCTTTCCGAGATCATTTTTCCCTGTATCATTTCATATAGCAGATGTGCCATTTGGTTCGTCGGTGGCGCTATATAGTTAAGGGTTAGCTGGCTCATATCAACTGGTTTTTATTAATCTGGATTCGCTGTAATTATTGGCTTTGGCTTCGGCAGGATTCGCCTCAATAGTGCTGTGACAGGGGATACATACGGCGATCCATGTTTTACGATTCATTAAATTTTCGCCGATACGCCCCTTTTTGTGGTGAATACATTCACTTGGTTTTCCGCATACCTGGCATTTCGGATGTGCTGTAATGAACTTACGTGCCTCATTTCGGTACTCCTTCATCACTTCTTTCATGCCGTCTGATTCTTTTTTAGGCTTTGCGATAGGCTTAATCGTTTCTACCAAATGGATACGACAGTAGCGGCCATAATTGCGGCAGGAAGGAATATTGCATAGGTTCTTATTCATAATCTATTAATACTTGTTCACCTGGATTTGGAATGACGATATTTAAAAACTCGGATGCAAAACGCTGTATCTTTTCTATATATTCACAAAAATCAAGTTTGCTCAAAGCCGTTGTGGAACGCGGTATCCTTTCATATTCTCCGGTACTTTCGTTTACTATTTCGGTATAGTTGAACTTCGATTTTAACCATTCGTGTACTTCTTCCTGACTAATGTCATGGCCTAAATCTGTTAATCCATCCTGCACCATATTTACTACCACTCCGAAATAATATCTGTTTTGTTGAAGGCTTCTTTTGTTGGCATGCTTAATGGTGACTTTATAAACTCCATCCTTAAGGGTGAATGCTTTTTTTACAACCCTCGGATTTGCTATAACGCCATCTTTAATATGTACATAACATTCATGCATGCTCTAATACACCATTGTTTATTATCTGGTATTCTATTTCACCGCCTTCAAAGTCGGGACGTTCAATAAGTAGTTGTAAGTCGTTTTCCTTTGCCCAATTTTCTATCTCCTGTAAGCTGTTTTTATCCAGATAGGATGCATCAAAATGAAGGGCTTTAACTTCACCAAGTGTGATAGCTGCGAGTTTTAACGCTGCGATATATATTCCAGAGGAACTTAATTGTTCCTTATTAAAAGCAAAGCCGTTATAAGTAATACCATCATCTGAAAAACCAAACCCTTCAGGCATTGAAGCGTTTTTGATCACATCGTCTTTCTCTGCTAATAGCCTTTTTACTTCCGCTTCAGCGGCGGCGGCATTCGCTTCGGCTTTTTCTAATTGTTTCTGCTGCTCTTTACATTTATTGTTTTCGGAAATAAGAATATTTTTATCTTTTAACTCTTTAATCTTCACCTTTAATTCTTCGGCATTGTTTTTTGATTTATTTTTTTCTTCTCCCATCCACTTGTTGCCTCTATCTATTTCCTCATTCAATACCTCGTTTTTCGCTTTTATTGAAGCAATTTTATTTTCTAACTCGAATATTTCTTTGTTGTTTTCTTCTACCTGGGCAAGCTTCTCATTTATGCCCCTTACCACATTGGAATGTTTCAGGTTATGTATGTCAATGCCCTGCAATTCTTTTTCTATATCTTCGGTGGGTATTACATCGTTTGGAAGGTCAGGGTCAATAAGCTGTTGCTTGGCTTTTTCTTCTGCCAATCTTTTGTTGGCAAATGTTCTGTCCTCGCAAGCTCCCTGATATAACCTGTCAAGTTCAGTGAAGTCGATTCCGGTAAGCTCCTGAAGGGTCTTACGCTGCTTAGCCGGTTGGCTGTTAAGAAAAGTATCTACATCAAAAATTGGCGGGAAATAATGAGAGGAAATGTCTTTTGTGAGGGGTGCTTTAATATTACGCTCGGTAATGAAGGTTAATTTTTCTTTCTTGCCGTCGAAATTCCAGATAAACTTTTCGCCAGTGGTCAACTCCCATTCGGCAAACCCGTTATCTTCTCCATGTCGAAGTACTATGTCTGGTTTGTTGCCTCTAAGTCGTTCAGGAAGGGATTTAAGGAAGCTGCTTTTGCCTTTGTTATTACCTCCGGTAATGATAGCAGTGCATCCATTGAAGTCAGCCGTTAGCTTGGAAACCGCCTTCAGGTTGCTTACGGTTATCTTTTTTATCTTGCTCATTTTCTTTGTGCTTTATTGGTTTTTTAATTGTTTCCTGAACGTATTCCGGCAAGCGGCTTCTTTGTGCCTCGTATGCTCTTTGTTGCTGTTCAAGAAATAAATCTTTTGTACGTGTCATAATTCGTTTATTTAAAAAGGAAGATCATCTACTCCGTCGTTAATATCAGAGGTGTTGTCCATGTGTCTGGCTTGCGGTTGGTTCATGGCCGCAAATTCAAGTGACCCCTGCATTTTGTTTTTAACAAAATCGGGCAATGAAGAAAAAAGATCGTCGTTAAATGCATCATAGCTCAGGGCAAATGTTTTATTGATTTGCGGCGGCGCCGTCATTCCTTTGGGAACAGAGGTAATACCGGCTATTTCTTCAAATACGCGGGTAGGGTCACTCTTTGATGGCTTGTGAATAATGTTCAGCATACACGCAACGCCCAATAGTTTGGTAATATCAAAGGCAACGGCTTCTTTTTCGGTGAAGTCCTGCCCGCGCCAGCCCTTTAAATCCTTTCTCAGATTGGCTTTTTCGTTAAGCGATAGCGTATATTCTTTAGAAATTACCAGCGGCTGTTCCCCGTTTTCTTCTTTAAAAACTTTTAGCTCTAAAGGCAGCTCCCAGCCGATGCGTACTTTTTTTTGAATAACCTGTTTGCCGAGGATATTTTCTGTTACCGTTCCTATCTCGATCATCTGGTAACATCTGGCTATATAGTTGCCAGCGGGTATCAGTTCCCTTTGCGTTCCGTTGTTAGTAGCAAAAATTGACATACTTTTGTTTTTAGATTTGATTTATTAAAAAGTGTTTATCGTTTCTTTAGCCCCCGCCAAGGGGCTTTTTTATTTTTTATGGTATGGATAATAGCCTATCATCCCCTGATTGTCCTTACATCCGTACCGTGTAGGGCCGCAGGAGGCAAGTAGTACAGCAATAATAATCGTGATTAATAGTTTCATGTTTTTTGTTTTAAAATTCTGAAAGCGCGTCTTTTCTCGCCTCTACCTTGTCGATAATATTATTTAGTACTTGTCGCAGATCGTTAGTTGTGACCACTTCCTTATCTGTGTTGGCAAGAAATGTTTTTAATTCGTCGATAATTATTTGCGAGAATATCATTTGCTTTCTTTTTTGCGTTCTTTAATTTCTTTTCGGGTCTTCATCCCCTTCCAGAAGTGATAACAGAAGTAGGTTATGCCGTGATAAATCCCTTCTATTACCGCTGCTATTGCTTTTATATGTCGCATATTTTTTTAGAAATGGAGCCAACTAAAAAGAAGGCTCCGGTTTAACTATAAATCCTAAACCCTACCATGCGTAGCGTGTTGCGAGGGGTGGATTTGCACCACCGACCTATTGGTTATGAGCCAGACGAGCTACTACTGCTCCACCTCACAAGTGTATTGCGGGTTTATATTCACGGCATCCGTTGGGATGGTTGCCAATTACACCGCTTATTTTCCCGCAATTATTTTCAAACAACTTCTTCTATCTCTGCCCTGTACAGCACTTCACGTAGTCGTGCGATATACGCGTAAGGGTCACCGCTGCATTGTAT
>CAZGWG010000077.1:0-15121 GCA_964529165.1 uncultured Sphingobacterium sp. | reverse complement strand
GCAGAAAGACCGATTCTGATCAGATTCAATGATTTGGAGAGATATAACTGGAAAGTAGCTACACAATTAAAATCTACAGAAAGTTCGGATTCTTTTACAGCACCTGATCTGAACTATTTTATGGATAGTCCGGTAGAACTCTCTGATCATCATTTAATTGACTGGACTGACATAAATCCTGATAATTCCAGACAGACCATTCGTTTAAGTTCACATACCTCTGATAATAAACAGGTCGTATCAGCCTATGCAAAGATGGTTGAGCGTATGGTTAAGGAAACCAAGGCTGTCTTTGGGGAACTGCCAAGCTTTGATTATGGAGTTTATACTTTTTTGCAGGATGTAAATCCCGGGAATGCTGGTGATGGAATGGAGCACAGAAATTCGACTGTAATTACCGATCCGGAATCAGGTATTGCCGGAAATGAAGAGGATCTTCTGGGAACTTTTTCTCATGAATTCTTTCATGCCTGGAACGTTGAACGAATCCGTCCGAAGACTTTGGAACCATTTAATTTTTCTCATGCTAATATGAGTAATGAGTTATGGTTCGCTGAAGGCTTTACTCAATATTATGGGAATCTGATATTAAAAAGGGCAGGTTTCTTTACTGAAAAAAAATATCAGGAGATACTAGCCGGAATTTTGAATGGGGTACTTAGTTCTCCTGGTGCTGCAGATTTTTCTGCAACCCAAATGAGCCGTCGTGCGGTTTTTGTAGATGCAGGAGTTTCTGTCGACAGAAATAATTATACAAACACCTTCACTTCGTATTATACATATGGTGCGTTTATAGCTTTAGGGCTCGATTTACGGCTCCGTTCTGAATTCAATTTAACACTCGACGACTATATGCAGGCGCTATGGAAAAGCCATGGTAAACCCGAAATTCCTTATACTATTCTGGATCTTCAAAATGTACTTGGAAAACTGACCAATATCCCCTTTGCTGAAGATTTTTTCCGCAGGTACATTCATGGTACTGAGAAAAATGATTATGTAAAGTTGCTGGCAAAAGCTGGACTGGAACTAAGGAAAGCAAAGCCTGGAATTGCAAGCATTGGGAACTTCAGGTTAATTCTTAATTCAGCAAATGGCAAATATCAGGTTTCTTCTGCAACCTTAAAGGGAAGTCCGGTTTATGAAGCGGGAATTGATTTCGGAGATTATATTTTGAAAGTTGGAAATCAGGAACTGTCTGATTCAATTAAGTTGGGCGATATACTTAGTAAATATAAACCTGGTCAAAATATCCCGATTGTATTTGAAAGTAAAGGGAGGGTGAAAAACGCTATATTGAATCTAAAGGAGAGTGAAACCCTCGAACTAATAGAAATGAATAATAGCAGCAAGCAGCAGATTGAGTTTAGAAATAAGTGGCTATCATCAAAAGTTAAATAATATATCATTAAATGTTCAAGTGATGATTCGTTCCTTGAATTAGTAAATAGATCAGCATGAAAAAATACCTATTCGGCTTTATTGCCATTATATTTTTAACAGCTTGTACAGTTCAAAAACCCGAGCAGATCATAAAAGAGGCTGATGTAGCCAGATTAATAAGAACTCTTTCTTCTGATGAAATGGAAGGCAGGGGAACATTTACACCAGGCATTGACAGAGCTGTTAAATTTATAGAAAATGAATTTAAGAAGATTGGTCTTAAATTCATTTTCTATAAATTTAAGACCAATCTTCTTAAATTTATAGAAAATGAATTTAAGAAGATTGGTCTTAAACCACTTGATGGAGATAATGATTTCAGGCAGGAATTTATGGTTAAGAGAATCCAATCTGAAACTATTCAAGCTACGATAAACGGAAAAATAATTGATCAGCAAAATGTATTGATTATTTCAGATCTTCCATCCTCAGATTTTAATCAAGGTTCCGGAAATAAGGTGATACTTATAGCTTCTGGAGATCAATTCATTCAGAAGTACAGGGAAATTTCTGCAATGAATACACCGGTTTTGGTCCTGGTTGATGATCAGCATGCTCAGATTTTTAAACGATTGAAGGAAAATAATAGTCGGGGGCGTATCGTTGAAAAGCAAAATCAAACCGCAGCAGCGGTATTCATACTTGGCGAATCGGAGGCCGCTTCTTATAATGTCAGCTTCAAGAATAAGATTGAAGAACTTCCCTTGTTTAATGTAGCCGGTATGCTGCCTGGCAGGTCTAAAACGAAAGAATTGGTCTTAATTTCAGCACATTACGATCATCTGGGTATCATTAAAGAAGTTGAAGGGGATAATATTGCAAATGGTGCCGACGATGATGCTTCAGGAACTACAGCCGTCATTTCCCTCGCCAAATACTATAAGAAACTGAATAATAATGAAAGGACTCTGATATTCGTTGCTTTTACCGCTGAAGAAGTTGGAGGTTTTGGTGCCCGTCATTTCTCTTCCCTTTTAAATCCGGATAATGTTGTTGCAATGTTCAATATCGAAATGATTGGTAAGGAATCGAAATTTGGAAAAAATGCAGCCTTCATTACCGGCTATGAAAGATCTGATTTTGGAGAAATTCTTCAGAAAAATCTCATCGGAACCGATTTTAAGTTTTATCCTGACCCGTATCCAAGTCAAAACTTGTTTTACCGCAGTGATAATGCAACACTTGCAGCTCTGGGAGTTCCGGCCCATACCATATCAACTGACCAGATTGATACTGATAAGTATTATCATACTGTGAAAGACGAATTTGAAACACTTGAGGTAACAAATATTCATGCAACGATTAAGGCGATTGCATTGAGTGCGAAAAGTATTGTGGCAGGAAAAGATACACCGAAAAGGATACCAAAATTAAACAGCCGGCCTTAATTTTAGTAGTGTATTAGAGGTTCTTCGTCATTACATAGTCATTCAGTACAAAATTATTATAAGAGATATCTACCGCCTGGTGGATATCAAATCCAGCTTTTTTGTAAAATTCGAGTGCGGGATTAGCCCTGTTAACGTTTAGCTCAAGGATTTTTCCACCTCTATCCCTGGCTAAAACGGAAATATGGCTAATCAGCTTTTTACCTGTTCCTTTTCCTTGTTCAGAAGGAAGAACATAAAGTTTATGTAGTTTATAAACTTCCGGTTCTGTAAGGGAAAATCCGGCAAATGCAACGGGTATATCCCCCCTTTCAGCCAGAATGAATTCAATACCCGAATCCATCTGCTCTTTTAAACTTTCCGCTGAGTACATATCATTCAGCATAAAGCTAATCTGTTCATCAGAAATAATATTTTTATAGGAAGGCCACCAGATTATCTCTGCAAGTTCAGAAATCATCGGAATATCCTGATCGCTTGCTGTTCTGATTTCCAACTTAAATTGACTCTGAAATAAAAATAAATGGTTGCTCAAAAGTAAGGGAATAAAAACCGTCTTTTTCAGTTTCAAATCTATGATCTTCCAGTTTTCTTAAGCCGCTGGTGTGAAGATGATGAACCTCATGAAGAATTTGTATTTGTTCACCTGCTGGCTGCCATTTACTAAATCCTGATCTTACCGGAAATATTTTTTTATTGCCTATAAAGACCACGATATCTATATCCTCTACAAAAAGAGCATAATCTTTTAGTGCAAATTCATTGGCTATGACATTGACGGCACTGTATTGTTCACCAAGCAGAAATTTAAAAGCATCTTCAATGGGATCTGTATCCGTAATAATCAAGCGTGTATTTTCCTGAGTGTCGAAATAAATGTTAGGGGTAACTACAGCATCAATCTTGAAAGCAAGGGAGTTAGCTAATTCATATATATCATGCTTTACAATTACTGTGGGACTCCATTCAAGTATCTGTCCGAGGTTTTCGTATTCAAAACCTTCAAGGCTCAGGATCAACAATGCCGGTTCCTGCTTTTCGCGGACAATATGATGAGAAGACATACATCAAACTTAGATATTTTGTTTTTAAATAAAGAGCAAAGAACAAGGATCAAAAAACATAATTCAATTAGTCCTGATTGACTATAATGATTGAATTGTCTGTTATTGGAATAATATAATCTTTGCTCCTTGTTCGATCTCAATAGATCTTTTTATAAAAAATTTTAAATATCTCTCCAGGATCATCAGCCAGATTCACAGATGCCGAAACGGCAACTCCATGTATTCCGGTTTTCAAAAGAGGCTCAGTATCTTCAGTTTTTATTCCACCAACAGCAAGCAAGGGTAAATTAATTTCTTCTTCTTTCATTTTTCTAATCAGTTCATCATACCCCCGGATCCCAAGCATTGGATAGTCATTGGGCTTTGTTTTAGTCAGCGAAAATGGTCCGCAGCCTATATAATCCACTACTCCTGATAAAGAAATACGTTGAATATCCTGAAATGTGTTAGCAGATGCTCCAAAAGTTTTTTCATCACTGATAATTTCCCGGATTTGTTTAAAATCTGCCTGCATATCTTCCAGATGAACCCCTTGTGCATCAACCTGATCCAGCAGATGGTAATGATTGGTCAGGATGAGTGTGGCCCCCCAATCATCACAGATAGAGGCTACCTGATGTAATTCTTCAAGAAGTTCAGCATCTGATTTTGTCAGACAACGATATTGTATCCAGTTAGCACCTGCTTTGCAGGCAATTGCTGTTTGTTCAACATGGCTTCGATGTGGAAGATCCTGTGTGAGGTAATGGAATTTAGAAATGTATTTTTTCATAATTTTTCTAGAATACAGTCAGCCTCTATCTCGATCCAGGACTTGGTCCGGGATAATCAAAGAAACGCAGACAGGGTTCATAACCCTGTCTGCGTCCTGTTAAAATTTCAAACCCAGGGAAAGTAAAAAATTACGAGGTGCCTGTGGGTAATAGTAATTTTCGGTTGTAAATGAACCACCATACATATAACTGAAGGTATATCCATTCGCTTCATACAATTCCGAGAACACATTATTGACCAGCAGGGTAAGTCCGATATTTTTTACTCCTCTAAATGAAGTATTATACCTTAAACGCAGATCATTTACAAAAAATGCATCCAGGCTTCTTTGCGAATTACTGGTATTATCCAGGTATTGTTTACTTACATATTTGCTTAACAAGGTAATTTCTGTTTTTTTAAATGGCTGAAAACTCAAATCTGCTGATCCGATAAATGTTGGAGAAAAAGCAAGGTCAGTATTACTATAGTTATTTACAATTTGGCCTCCATTATCGTAATCATCAGCGTATTCTGTAAAGTTTTTAATCTTATTATCACTTATTGAAGCGGTTATTGCCCAAGATAATTTATTGCTGATCTGTAATCTGGTATCGGCCTCAATGCCATAACGATAACTGTCTTTCACATTTTGACGGATGTATTCACCCACATCATTCACTTTTCCTGTAAGAACCAGTTGATCATTATAAATCATCGCATACGCATTAATGCCGGCGGTAATTGTGCTTCCTCCAAGACGGTATCCGGCTTCAATATCCAGCAAATTCTCTGATGAGGGACGGTTAGTCGGTGTTGAATTGATGTAATCATCACGATTTGGCTCTTTATTGGCGACTGCAATTGAGGCATACACATTGTTTCGGGAATCGAGCGCGTAACTTAGTCCGAATTTCGGATTGAAAAAGTTGAGCTGATCATCCTGATTCAGAGTCATCCTATTCTTATCTGTCCCATTAACCCTGTAGCTGACCCTTCTGTATTGCAGATCAGCAAATAACTTCAGTTTCCCAAGTTCGAAATCGGCTTTTGCGTAAGTATTAAAATCAGTTTTAAAACCATTGCCCTTATAGTAAGGAGTAATTGTATTAGCCAGCGGAATAAACTGCCCACGAATCACTTCGCCGAAATGGTCTCCATCATATTCGTTATAAGCTCCGCCTAAAGTGAATATGATCTCCTTTGATGGCATATAATTTAAGGAATAAGTTAAACCATAAAAATTATTGTCAAGCCATCGGCGTCTGATCAGATCAGTTCTGCTTATAGTATTTCCTCCAACTATTACCGGACTAACACCATAATTTTCAAGTTTCTGATCTTCTTTAAACTCTTCGTAATAGCCTCTTCCATAGGTATAATGTAGGGCAGAATTTGCTGAGAATTTATCTGAAAAGGTATGGGAATATAGAAACTGATAATGATCCTGGGTATAATTATCGGTTTGATCATCATAGCTGAAGCCATTAAATGTCCGGTTTGTTTTTAGAAGATTTTCAGGAACTCCATTCCATGCCTGGTAGGTTTTTTCAGATCCTGAGAAAACATTGACACGAAGCAGATCCTTTTTCCCATAATACGCTCCACTTAAGAAATAGGACTTCAGCATCGATGAGCCGCGGTCAATGTACCCATCCGATTTTATTCTGGATAACCGGCCATCAAAGCTGAATTTATTATTGATCAATCCGGTACCGGCATTGATTGTATTTTTCACAGTCTGATAAGAACCAAGGGTATTGTTAATCTCTGCGTAAGCTGAATCCTGTTTTGTGGTAGTCTGGATATTTAAACTTCCGCCAAAGGCTCCGGCACCATTGGTAGATGTCCCTACCCCTCTCTGGATCTGTATGTTATCAATAGAAGAGGCAAAATCAGGAAGATTAACCCAAAAGGTACCCTGGCTTTCAGCCTCATTATATGGAATGCCATTGATCGTTACATTCAAACCGGTTGGGTCACTTCCCCGAATACGGATGCCGGTATAACCGATCCCATTTCCTGCATCCGAACTAACAACAACCGAGGGAGTTTGATTTAAAAGAAAAGGCAAATCCTGTCCGAGATTGTTTTTTTCGAGTTCCTCCTTATTGATATTACGGTAGGTGCTGGCTGAGTTCTCAGAAGCCCTGGTAGCTCTGACCAGTACTTCATCCGCTACCAGATTGTTGGGAACAAGCTCCAAATCAAGACTGATATTTCCATTCAGACTGATGGATTTCTCAAGTGTCTGGAAACCAAGATAACTAACCTTAATCCGGTAATTTCCTGGCTTTAGATTTTTAAAGCCATAATTTCCATCTACATCTGTCCGCGTTGATAAAACCGGATCTTCTAAACTAATGCTCGCTGCTTTGAGTGCCGAACCTGAATTTTTTTCTGAAACTTTTCCTTTAATAGAAAACTGAGCTGAAGCCAAAACAGGCATCAGAATCGCCAATGCGATAATAAATAACTTTTTCAATTTGAATTATTTTTTAGTTAAAAATTCTGCATAATGGGGTTATATGCAGCTTATTAACTCGTACCTCCCTACGCCGGCATTATCCGGATCAGGTGCTCTGTAAGATGAAAGTCGAAAGCTGAAAACTGAAAGTTTTGCGCGCAAACTGTCAATTGTCAACTATCAATTGTCAACTATCAGATGGGTATATTCTCAGCCTGTTTTTGTGTTTGATTTCACAAACAAGGCACCCCTGTTGATGGGACAAATATATAGAAAATTGATAATTTAGTATAAATTAAATCACGTATGATGAGATCAGCAATGTTAAGAATCAGGCCTGAACTGTTATTTTCTTTGTTGATTTCAGTCATTTTAACGCTTTTTTTTTATATAGATGAAGCTAAATATTGCTTCGCCGGAATTTTGGAATTTGCCAACCTGTTTTTTCTTGGGGTTTATATTCTTATTTTCTTTGGTCTACAAAGACTTATTCAAATCGGACTCATAAGCCTTGGACTAACAAGGAATATATCTATACTGGTTCAAAGTAAAGTTTCGGCTATTGTTTGTATTTATGTTTTTTCTAAGCTTTCAGTAAGTACATGTTCTGAAATCAGCCTCTCGAGCGCTTTTTTAGTCGTTTTTACAAAAAGTCAATAAATTACTTATCATTTTTCTAAAAACTGTACTTTTGCAGATTAGAACAAAATTATGCTAAGAACACATACTTGCGGCGAACTAACCATAGCTGATTTGAATAAGGAAGTAACACTGACCGGATGGGTGCAGAAATCGCGCGATCTTGGAGGGATGACTTTTATTGATATGCGGGACCGTTATGGAGTTACGCAGCTTACCTTTAATTCAGATGATAATGCGGAAATGAGAGCGCAGGCACGTGAACTTGGACGGGAGTTTGTAATTAAAGTCAGCGGTAAAGTTATTGAGCGTTCAAATAAAAACCTCAAAATGGCTACCGGTGAAATCGAGATCAAGGTTTCTAAGCTTGAACTGCTTAATGCAGCTAAACTGCCGCCTTTCCTGATTGAGGATGAAACAGATGGCGGGGATGATCTCAGATTGAAATACCGTTATTTGGATTTACGCCGCAATCCGGTTAGAAATAATCTGGTTTTAAGACATAAAATGGCGCAGGAGGTAAGAAAATACCTGGATGGCCTGGATTTCATTGAAGTTGAAACCCCGGTATTGATTAAATCAACTCCGGAAGGTGCCCGCGATTTTGTGGTTCCAAGCCGTATGAATCCGGGTGAATTTTATGCTTTACCACAATCACCTCAAACTTTTAAACAATTGCTGATGGTTTCTGGTTTTGACCGATATTTTCAGATTGTAAAGTGCTTTCGTGATGAGGATCTTCGTGCAGACAGACAACCTGAATTTACTCAGATTGACTGCGAAATGGCTTTCATTGAGCAGGAGGATATTCTAAACGTTTTTGAAGGACTTATCAGAACCTTGTTCAAAAATGTGAAGGGTATTGATCTCGCAGAAGTTCCAAGAATGCAATATGCTGATGCAATGCGTTTGTATGGCTCTGATAAGCCTGATACCCGCTTCGATATGAAGTTTGTTGAATTGACAGATATAGTTAAGGGCAAAGATTTTCCTGTCTTTGATCGTGCAGAACTTGTAGTGGGCATCAATGCAAAAGCTTGTGCTGAATATACCAGGAAGCAGCTAGACGAACTGACAGATTTTATCAAACGTCCGCAAATTGGTGCTACCGGCTTAATTTATTTACGTCATGGAAGCTTAAAATCATCTGTAGATAAATTCTATGGTGAGGATGATTTAAAGAAATGGGCATCTGCATTTAATTCAGAGCCTGGCGACCTGATTCTGGTAATGGCCGGAAATACCGATAAGGTTCGTAAGCAACTAAATGAGTTGCGCCTCGAAATGGGAAATCGTTTAGGCCTTCGTGATAAGGATGTTTTTGCACCACTATGGGTGCTTGATTTTCCGCTTCTTGAGTGGGATGAAGAGAGTGGCAGATATCATGCAATGCACCATCCTTTTACTTCACCAAAACCTGAAGATATAGTTATGCTGGATACCAATCCGGGTCAAGTTCGTGCCAATGCCTATGATATGGTTGTAAACGGTACAGAAATTGGGGGTGGTTCAATTCGTATACATGACAGAGAACTCCAGTCGTTAATGTTCAAACATCTTGGATTCAGCATAGATGAAGCTCAAAAGCAATTTGGCTTCCTGCTTGATGCCTTTGAATATGGTGCACCCCCACATGGTGGAATTGCCTTTGGATTCGACAGACTGGTTTCAATCTTCGCCGGATTAGATTCTATAAGGGATGTGATTGCTTTCCCTAAAAATAACTCTGGCAGAGATGTAATGATTGATTCACCTTCAACAATTGCTGATGAACAGTTGAAAGAATTGAAAATTAGCACTACTGTTTAAATCTATTTGAAATTTAGTATGAAATTCCCTTAATCTGAGCTTCAGGTTAAGGGGATTTTTGTTTCTTATTATTTCTGCGAATGGGATCTTTAGTTAACTTTAATTATGATCAGTCGCAGAAAATTTTTAACTGTAGGCTCTTTGGCAGGTGCTTCAGTATTATCAGGGTATAATAGCAATAGTAAAGCTGTTTATCCGACCTTGGCAGGATCACCTATAGTTATTTCAACCTGGGATTTCGGAATCGCTGCAAACGCCGCTGCATGGGAAATTTTAAAGGATAAAGGCAGAGCACTGGATGCAGTAGAAAGCGGAGTTCATGTACCCGAAGCTGATCCTGATAATCAATCTGTAGGGTTTGGCGGATTACCCGATCGTGATGGTAAGGTAACATTGGATGCATGCATCATGGATGAATTTGGTAATTGCGGAAGTGTTGCTGCACTTGAGCATATTATGCATCCTGTTTCTGTTGCCAGGAGGGTTATGGAGAAAACGCCACATGTTATGCTGGTTGGTCAGGGGGCACTTCAGTTTGCATTGGAGCAAGGTTTCAAGAAAGAAAACCTGCTGACCCCCTCTTCAGAAAAAGCCTGGAAAGAATGGCTTAAAACTGCAAAATACAATCCCGAAATAAATATAGAAAACAGGCTATTCAGTCCGGCGAAACTTCCTGGAAACCAATACAATCATGATACAATAGGTATGCTGGCAATAGATGCTGCAGGAAATCTTTCAGGTGCCTGCACAACCAGCGGTATGGCTTATAAAATACATGGGCGTGTAGGTGATTCGCCTATAATTGGTGCAGGACTATATGTTGATAATGAAGTAGGAGGCGCAACATCTACTGGTGTAGGGGAGGAAGTGATTCGGAATGTGGGAAGCTTTTTAGTAGTTGAACTAATGAGGCATGGCTACTCACCTGCTGAAGCCTGCAAAGAAGCGGTTATGCGCATAATCAGAAAGAAACCTGAAACCGCCAAACAGATTCAGGTAGGTTTTCTGGCATTAAATAAAAAAGGCCAATATGGCGGATATGCCATTCAAAAGGGCTTTAGTTATGCAGTATGCGATCAAAATGATCAAAAACAATTAATAAAATCGTCCAGCTATTATTAATAGAATATCGATGAGGAAGTACTTTGAAAATCGGAGCAGTACGAAAAAAGACTTGATGCAGCTCCTAAAAGCTTACAAGGAGATCATAGATATTAATGCCATATGTTCAGTAACAGATCCGGATGGGAAAATAATCTATGTGAATGATAAATTCTGTGAAATAAGTAAATACTCAAGAGAGGAATTGCTGGGTCAGGATCACCGGATTGTTAATTCAAACTATCATCCCCCCTCAATGTTTAAGGAACTTTGGGACACTATAAAAGGTGGAAAAGTTTGGCGCTCAGAGGTAAAGAGCCGGGCTAAGGATGGAACATTTTTCTGGCTGGACAGCACAATTGTTCCTATTCATGATGAAAATGGGATGATTACAGAATTTTTTTCATTGCGTACCCCCATTGATGACAGGAAGAGAATTGAAGAGGAGCAGAAAGAATATGTTAAGCATCTCGAAAAAATGTTGTTCATGGTTTCCCATGAAGTAAGGCAGCCAGTCTCTCAGATTTTAGGTATTGTTCAGATTCTTCAGGAGTATAACAATTTTGATGATGAATGTTCCGAGTTGATCGCTAACCTGAAAGTTTCTGCAACAGATCTGGATGTTTTTACTAAGAGATTAAGTTCTTTTATGCATGAGCTAAGACCCGAAGCCCGAAACCATTCAGATAATAGCAAATAATTCAATTCTTTATGTCCTATAAACTAGAAATCTGTGTTGGATCCATTAATTCAGCCTTGATTGCCCAAGCATGTGGGGCTGATAGAATTGAACTTTGTGATAATTTGACCGAAGGCGGCACTACACCATCTTATGGAATGATAGCACAATGTAAGAGCCAGCTAAAAATTCCCTTTTTTCCGATTATTCGTCCCCGTGGAGGCAATTTTATATTTAATGATGATGAATTTCAAATCATGCGTGAAGATGTACTCTGCTGCAGGGAAATGGGTTGTGAAGGCATTGTGATTGGGATGCTTAGAAAAGATTCAACAGTGGATATGGAAAGATGTGCTGAGCTGATTGCACTTGCGGGAGAAATGGAGATCACTTTTCATCGGGCTTTTGATCGTTGTAGTTCTATGGAAAGAGCACTTGAAGATATTGTTGACCTTGGATGCCATCGGTTATTAACATCAGGAGGAAAAGAATATGCTCCGGATGGAACTGAAAAATTGCGATCTCTGGTCAGACAGGCAGGATTAAGGATCAATATTATGCCTGGTTCGGGAATAACTTATCATAACCTTCAGAAAGTCGCTGCCGAGACGGGCGCTTATGAGTTTCATGCCACTGCTAAAAAGCTTGTGGAATATGGTGTTGATCCTACCAACTCTCAGCCATATCATACATTAGAAGCAGATGGAGAGCATGTGCAGAAGTTAAAGGAGATACTTAAACAGATTGGCTGGGTATATTGAATTTCTCATAAATTACTTACTTTTAAAACAAATCGATTCGTATGAATAAATTATTTTTCGCAGGCTTATGTCTGTTTTCCATACCGGTAATTTCTCAAACTGTTCCTGTGAGATCGAAACTGAATACTGCAGCGGATAAAATAGAAGCTAAAGTTATTGAGTGGCGTCGTGATTTTCATGAACATCCTGAATTAGGTAATAATGAGATAAGAACTGCGGGAATTATAGCAAAGCATCTTGAGGGCCTGGGAATTGAGGTAAAGACTGGTGTAGCAAGAACTGGAGTTGTTGGCCTCTTAAAAGGCGGTAAGCCTGGTCCGGTGGTTTTGTTACGGGCTGATATGGATGGTCTTCCGGTTACTGAACGAAATTCGCTTCCCTTTGCTTCAAAAGTAAGGACACAATACAATGGACAGGAGGTTGGAGTTATGCATGCCTGTGGTCACGATTCACATGTTGCGATGCTTATGGGTGTAGCAGAGGTTTTGGCAGGAATGAAAGCCGATTTGAGAGGTACTGTAAAATTTGTATTCCAGCCTGCAGAGGAAGGTTCTGCACCAGGAGTGGAAGGGGGCGCTGAACTAATGGTAAAAGAAGGAGTCCTCGAAAATCCTAAAGTTGATGTTGCTTTTGGATTACATATCTGGGCTCAAACTGAAGCAGGAAAAATTACTTACCGTCCGGGTGGAATGATGGCCGGAGTGAATGATATGCAGATTATTGTGAAAGGAAGGCAGGCGCATGGTGCTGCTCCCTGGGCATCCATTGATCCGATTGTCATTTCAGCACAGATTATCAATAATTTACAAACCATTGTGAGCCGTAATTTGAACGTTACTGAAAATGCAGGAGTTGTAACAATTGGTTCAATACATGCCGGTGTACGTTCTAATATTATTCCTGAACGTGCAGAAATGCTGGGAACCATCAGGGCTCTTAGCGTAGAAGATGAGAAAATGCTTATTGAGCGGATCAAAACAATTGCAACTAAAACGGCTGAGGCTGGTGGTGCCACTGTTGAAATAAAAATCCCTTACAGCAATCATTATCCTGTAACATATAATGATCCGGCTTTAACTGAAAAAATGCTTCCCAGCCTTGCAAAAGTGGCAGGCGCTGAGAATGTAAAACAGATCCCTCCAATAACTGGTGCTGAAGATTTCTCATTTTTTCAGGAAAAGGTTCCGGGGCTGTTTTTCTTCTTAGGGGGAATGCCTAAAGGAATGGATCCTAAAACTGCTCCATCACATCACACACCTGATTTTATGATCGACGAAAGTTCATTTAAGCTTGGAGTAAAAGCGCTGGCCGGGCTTACGCTTGATTATATGGAGGTAAAATAAGATCTTTTAAATTATTAAACTCATCGGATGCTTTAGTGATCCGATGAGTTTAATACCAACCCTAAAACGGTAAATCATCATCAACACCCTTTTCGTAATTCATCGGCTGATCTTCTTTTACGTTGATATGATTATTAGTAGCGCCATGCTCTTCATCAGTTTTCTGATGGTTATTTTCACCTTGTCCCTCAAAATCGCTCTTGCGGCCAAGCATGGTGAAGTTTTCTGCAACAACCTCAGTAGTATATTTTTTATGACCTTCTTTATCTTCGAAGGAGCGGGTTCTTAATTTCCCTTCGATGTACACAAGTTTTCCCTTTTGCAGATATTTTGAAGCGATATCGGCTAAACCTCTCCACATAACAATATTATGCCATTCGGTCTGTTCAATTTTTCTACCGTCTTTGTTATAGGTTTCTGAAGTTGCTAAAGGGAAGCTGGCAACAGTAACTCCCCCATCTAAGTGCCGGACTTCAGGATCTTTACCTAAATGTCCAACTAAAATGACTTTGTTAATACCTGACATGTTTTTTTCTATATAGAGATGGATAGTTCAATTAGTCAATTTAAAGAAATTTTCGAAGAATTGAAAAATTAGTTTAGGCTGCGGCAGTTTTTCAAGTTCTTCTTTATTTATGTATAGCCAGGATTTGTCAGAAAGAAAATCTTCTGTAAAACCCTCTATTTCAATAAATTTAGTGTTGAGCTTTTGATGACTTAAAATATGTTTAACAGGTTTAGTAACAGAACGAATCAGCACTTGCCTGCCAAAAGCCCTGATGAAAGCCTCTGACTGGATAAGATCGTGAACTTCCGTTGATCTCTCTGTTTCAAACAGAGGCAGATCAATCATGTTTTCCCATATGTCACCCGGTCCTCGTTTATTAAACAGAATTTGATCATCTTTTATTGCAAGTATATAGTTGAAATAACGCTCCCTGATCTTTTGTGATTTTATTTTGACAGGAAGATCGTTGATTCTGTTCTTCAGGCGGGCTTCACAGGATGTTTGCAAAGGGCAGGCGAGGCAATCAGGATTTTTGGGTTTACATTGCAATGATCCGAACTCCATCATTGCCTGATTAAAAATCCCGGCCTGTTTCTCATCCAGCAACTCATTAGCTAATTCCGTAAAAATCTTTTTTCCTTTACTTGTGTTGATTGGCGTATCAATTCCAAAATATCTGGAAAGCAATCGAAATACATTGCCATCTACCACCGCTTTAGCTTCATTGGATGAAAATGAAGCTATTGCCGCAGCTGTATATTCACCTATTCCCTTAAGACGGATCAGAGAGTCATAATTTTTAGGAAAATAACCCGAATATTTCTCCATTACTATCAGAGAAGTCTGATGCATATTCCGGCCTCTTGAGTAATATCCCAAGCCCTGCCAAAGCTTTAATATCTCCTCCTCTTTGGCCGATGCAAAATGTTCTACTGTTGGATATTTCTGTGCAAAACGATTAAAATAAGGCATTCCCTGCTCTACACGGGTCTGTTGCATGATTATTTCAGATAGCCAGATAATATAAGGGTCATTTGTATTTCTCCAGGGAAGGTCCCTTTTATGTTTTTGGTACCATTCAATAATTTCTTCAGAAAATTTCATTGCTCTTGAGTGGGTTTTACTCATTTAATGAACAAAAATACCTTACTATTTGTTTTATA
>CAZGWG010000076.1:0-15213 GCA_964529165.1 uncultured Sphingobacterium sp. | reverse complement strand
CGCGAGCGCCTTCTCGCGGCATTCGAACGGATTACCGGGATCGTGGCGCAGGCCGTCGAACAGTTTGGCAAAGTACAGATCGAAGTCGGCGAGGAAGGCATCCATGCCGACCACGTCGGTCAGTGCGGTGCCGAGGTCGCCGCGGTATTCCTGCACCCAGTCTTCCAGCGCGGCTTTCTGAAAATCCCTCAAGCGCACGCCGAATCCCTGATACGCCTGCAGATATTCGTGCGCCATCGTGCCGATGGGGACGAGGCCGAACTTCTTGGCGAGGTAGACGTTGGACGTGCCCTTGAAGAATTGCGGCACTTCACGCGCGAAGGTGGAGACGACTTCTTCATGCCATGCGGCGGAGAAGCGGCGGCGCACGCCGAAGTCGAAGAATTCGAACGGGTTCGCGCACGATGGCTCTGCTGAAAATGTGCGCAGTAAATCGATCTTCGCCTGCAGGCGTGCGCGTCCTTCGGTCAACGCCTTCTGCGCATCGAAGCGGCGGAAATACAGTTCGTTGACGATGGCCAGGACGTGAATCTCGAATCCCATCACGTGCACCATCGGTCCGCTGGCGACGATTTGCAGTTGATCGCCGTCGGTCGAGACGTCGATGAAATGACGCTGGAAGCGGAACACGGTGAGGAAATCGACAAAGTCGCTCTTGATGAAGCGCAAGGTGCGCAGATACGCCAGCTCGTCGTCGCGATAGGTGAGCGTGCACAGATGATCGAGTTCGCGTTCGACGTCCTGCTTGAGTTCGGCCAGCGGATAGGCGGGCTGGTTGCGACAGACGAAACGATAACTCGCCTGCGCCGCCGGATGGCTGTGCAGCAGCGCCTGCCACATGGTGAACTTGTAGAGGTCGGTTTCCAGCAGGCTGTCGACGATATGCATCATGGATTGTCGTTTTCTTCACGTAGATTTTCAGTCTTTCGGAGTATTGCTTCATGCTGCGCGTACATTGATTGCTTTAAAGCGGGAATTGCCTCACGCTGTACGGTTAGACCAATGACCGCTACCGTGGATAACATGAAGCTCTCGACATTCATCACCAGTAATATGCAAGAGATTCTTACGGAATGGGATCATTTCGCAAGCATACTTGAGCCGGAGCGCATCCTCTCCAAGAAGGAAATCCGTGATCATGCAGAACAGATACTGCGCGCGATCGCAGTCGATATCGATACCCGACAGAGTCCTGGAGAGCAGCTTGATAAATCTCGCGGCATGTCCTCCGACAACACGGCCGCGACCGGCGCATCCATACACGGAACAGCGCGACAGGGCGACGGCTTTACGCTGTTGCAACTGACTGCAGAATATCGTGCTCTTCGTGCAACCGTACAACGTCTGTGGTTTGCTCTTGGTAACGAATTGTCACCGGAGCACAGCGCCGATCTTATCCGCTTCAATGAAGCAATCGATCAGGCCTTGGCTGAATCCGTAGTGACCTATTCAGCGCAAGCAACACTTGCCAGAGATACTTTTTTGGCGATACTGGGTCACGATCTGCGCGGGCCTCTCGCGACAATCGCTTTATCGGGCAGCCTGCTGAGCCAGCCGGGCATCAAGATCGAGGCTGTTGCAACGGCTGCCTCTCGGATAAAACGAAGCGCGTCGGTCATGAACTCCATGGTCAACGATCTGCTTGAATATGCGCGCGCTGAACTGGGCGGTGAAATGCCCATGACGTTTGCAACGGCAGACATGCTGGATATCTGCCAGGCAGCAATTGCGGATGCGTCGGCCCTTCATCCGAATTGTCCGTTCTTGCTGGATGCGCCGGAATCAACCATCGGCGAGTTCGACCGCGTGCGACTTCAGCAGGTGCTGACGAATCTGCTGAATAATGCCGCCCAGTACCGTGGAGACGAAAAGCCGGTCACCATGACGATGTCATCGACGGCGCAGAACGTGATGGTCGCAATCCGGAACTCTGGCGCGTTGATTCCGAAGGATGCGATCGATGCGATATTCGATCCCATGGTGCAACTTGCCATCACCAGCGAGCAACCGGCACGCGCGCCGACAAGTTTAGGTCTTGGCTTGTATATCGCCAAAACGATCACCGTCGCGCATGGCGGCACCATCTCTGTCGCCTCGGACAAACTGACCGGAACGGTTTTTACAGTTGTTATTCCCCTCTAAAAGCAAAGCTGGCCTGTTGTCCTACAACATAACGTGTGTTGCGCCTCTTGTAGCCGGCCCCACGCTATGGGATGGTGGTCAAAAGGAAAACCAATGGGCGAAACGATTTTTGTAGTAGTTTTGTTTTTTAAGTTCCATTTTATGGGATTGCATGAACTTAATCTCATTTGATTTTGAGGGGGTAAGCTAATGCATGTTTCATTTTGCTATTAATTAATCAATTCTGATAAATATATTCCAAAAAAATTTTTGTTTATATTTTTCAGGCACTGTCACTGATAAATTACCTGAGGTTGACTATTGACTTAAGTGTTTTTAAATTTTTTGAAATAAATGCAGAAAGTTGTACCCACATCAGGTAAACTTTCAACTTCAATTTTTCCATCCATTGCTTCAATTTGCGATTTGACAATATATAAGCCAAGACCTTTCCCATCAATATTCGAGTGGAATCGTTGGTATAGCCCAAAGATTTTACTGCCGTACAGATCAAGGTTGATTCCTATACCATTATCACTAAAGAAAAACTGTGTAAAATCCTTGCTATTACGTATTTTCAATGAAATCACAAGATTTCTATCCACAGATTTATATTTGATTGCATTGGTGAACAGATTAAGTAATATACTGTGAAGGTAATGCCTTGGGAAATGGATCATGATATCATCGGGAAAGTTTATCTCAATTTTGGCACCTGAGTTTTTGATTTGTTTTTCTATTGTTTTAATTACAATATTAAGCTCAGCATGAAGGTTCAGATCTTCACTTTTAGCAGATTTCCCCGATTTACTTGCAACAATCTCTATCAGATCATTCAATGTATTATTTAGTTGCTGCACACATTCATGTATATTATGGCGGATTTCTTCCTGAAGCTGATTTGAAAGGTTAATTTCTTGTTGCAACTCCGTCAGACTTAATAGGTTTACTACGGGGGCACGCAGATTATGAGAAGTGATGTATGCGAACTTTTCGAGCTCATTGTTCTTCTTGCTGAGTTCTCTGGTGATTTCCTGTAATTCAATTTCTTTTCGCTTGATGAAATCAATATCCAGAAAAGAACCAATAACAATGTTTCCTTTTCCACTACCTTCAGAATTGGTCATTTTACTAAAAGAAAGCAGCCATTTCCAATCACCATGTATAGTCCTGATCCGGTAAGTAAGGTTGTTATAAGATTTGGCACCTTTTCTAAGTGCTGCCGTTGCTTGCCTAACATTTTCCTGATCATCAGGATGAATGGCATTGATAATGGCATCATGCTCTAAAAACAAATCAGGATCGATTCCCTGATTGAGAAACCAGGTCCGGTCATAAGTCACGGTATTTGTATCCAAATTCCTGCTCCAGATACTGAGTCCTGCAGCTTTGATTGCAATTTCTAATCGTTGTTCTGCCTTTGTCCGATTCATGATCTCAGTTTGGAGGTCGGCAGTTCTCTTCAGAACCTGTTTTCGGAGCTGCCATGTGCCAAAAAGGATCACAACAAATAGGAATCCTGCTAATCCTATTCCATAAAGCAGGTAGTCGAAGTATTGCAATTTTTTTGTACTGGGCGAAACGAATAATAGTCCATCAATTGTTAAATCGTTATTAGCTAGTCCGAGCTGCTTATAAATATTTAACATATTCTGCCAGCGCCCCGGATTCATGTGCCCGATTTCAATAAGTTCAGGAAGAATCAGCTTCTTCATTTCTTTTGCTTCATAAAGAAGCTGCTCTTTTGTAATACCACGACTTTTTACCCCCGGGAGCCTGAGTATATATTCTGTCATCTCTTCAGGATGGTTTAAAGCATATTGCCAGCCTTTTAAACTAGCTGAATTGAATTTTTCGACAGTAACCGGGTGTTTATTAGCCATTGCAGCCGTGGTGAAAATGAGGTCTCCATAAAAGTCAATTCCATAATTCATAGGATTGATAACACTTACCTGATGTCCCATCTTTTGTAAGATCTGAGGTTCAACAGTTATATAAGCACTCTGGGCATCAATTCTACCCTTTATGAGATCCTGAATCTGCCAGCTATGGTTAACGATATTCACAGAGTCGATCGGAATCCCCTCTTTTAACAGCAAGGCTTTGAGTAGCCTGCCACCCTGGTCTTCTGAAGCCATTATTGACTTTCCGGCCAGATCTGATGGGGTATTAATCTTCCGGTCTGCCATAGTCATAAATATGTAAGGGGAATGCTGGAAAATAACTGAAACAACTACAAGTGGCTGTCTCTGGATAAATGAATTTAAGATGTCTGATCCGGTTACGCCGAAATCAGCTTTGCCATTCAAAACATTATCTACCGATGGATTTAAAGCATTTCCTTCTAATATTTCCACATCCAATCCGGCATCATTATAATAACCTTTTTCTTTTGCCGCATAATAGCCGGCAAATTGAAATTGATGAAGCCATTTTAGCTGAAGTTTTATAGGTTTTAATTCTTGAGAAACGGCCTGAAAAGGAAAATTCAGGCATAATAATATCAGAGAGATATAATATATAATTGTCCGGTAAATTATCTTCATAGTTAAACCCATTAACTATTCTTCTTAAAAAGAAGATGCTAGCTTAAAAATACTGATTTCCAAGCATTTAATAGTATTATTAAAGAATACTGCCTTAATCATATCAATTATTCTAATTTTTTTTCTGAAAAAAATATGTTTTTATATGACTCTTCGAAAATTATACTAAAGTTAAATTTATTAATCCAAGGGTAATTTTAATAAGATTAATTCATTTAAAACAAAAATACCCTGCTTTTGGGCGGGGTATTTTTGTTTTATGTTTTATTGAGAAAGAAAGCTATGCTATTTCTTCAGCATAAGATTCTATCGGAGGGCAGGAGCAAACCAGGGTCCTATCACCATAGGTATCATTAACCCGGCCAACTGATGGCCAGAATTTATAAGCAGCTACATAAGGCAGAGGAAACGCAGCAGTTTGTCTGGAATATGGATGTGACCATTCATCTGCAGTAACAATTGCAGCTGTATGCGGAGCGTTTTTTAAAGGATTATCTATAGGATCCAATTTGCCGCTTTCAACTTCTGATATTTCTGCCCGGATGGCAATCATCGCATCACAAAAACGGTCGAGTTCATGTTTAGGTTCTGATTCTGTTGGTTCTATCATAACGGTGCCTGCAACAGGGAATGAGACTGTTGGTGCGTGGAATCCATAATCCATTAATCGCTTGGCGATATCAGTTACTTCTACCCCAAATGCCTTGAAAGCACGACAGTCGAGAATCATCTCATGAGCACAACGTCCCTGACTACCAGAATACAGAACTGGGTATGAATTTTCCAGGCGGGCTTTAATATAATTGGCATTTAATATTGCATATTTCGTTGCATTAGTCAATCCTTCGGCACCCATCATTGCAATATAGGCATGCGATATAAGAAGGATTGAAGCAGATCCCCATGGTGCGGATGAAACAGCAGAAATTGATTTTTCATTGCCCATATCAACAACAGCATGTCCGGGTAGAAAAGGTACGAGGTGCTTTGCAACACCAATAGGTCCCATTCCCGGACCACCACCGCCGTGTGGAATACAGAATGTCTTATGCAGATTCAGGTGACAGACATCGGCTCCGATTGTTGCAGGACTGGTTAGTCCAACCTGAGCATTCATGTTTGCTCCATCCATATAAACCTGTCCGCCATTCTTGTGAATGATCTCACATATCTCGATGATCGATTCTTCAAATACACCATGGGTGGATGGATAAGTAACCATCAGGCAAGAGAGATCGGAAGCATGTTCTTCCGCTTTAGCTTTCAGGTCAGTTACATCTATATTGCCTTTTTCGTCACATTTTACAATAACAATCTTCATTCCGGCCATGGCTGCTGAGGCAGGATTAGTTCCATGTGCAGAAGAAGGAATCAATGCAATATTTCTATGAGTATCTCCTCTATCTAGATGATAGGCACGAATAACCATCAATCCGGCATACTCACCCTGTGCTCCTGAATTTGGCTGCAGACTCATAGATGCAAATCCGGTTATTTCACTCAGCCATTTATTCAGTTCATCAAAGATCTGCATATATCCTCCAATTTGATCAGATGGTGCGAATGGGTGGATTTTACTGAATTCAGCCCAGGTTACAGGAATCATCTCTGTTGTGGCATTAAGCTTCATGGTACATGAGCCTAAGGCAATCATTGAATGGCACAATGAGAGATCCTTTGCTTCCAATGATTTTATATATCGAAGCATTTCATGCTCAGAATGATATGAATTGAAAACGGGGTGGGTTAAATAAGCTGACTTTCGCTGTAATTGAGAAGGAACGTGACTACTGATCCCGGATTTAATTCCATCTAGATCCAGTTCATGAGCATTTTTACCCATTACCTTTGCAAAGAAGCGAATAAGCGTCAAAACATCATTGAGAGTAGTAGTCTCATCAAGTGTTATGCTAAGCAATGAGCCCTCATAGTTCAGATTTACTTCATTATTAAGTGCCTCTGCATGAATAGGATTGATCAGATTGCCCAGTTCTAATTTAATTGTATCGAAGAAAAATTTATTTTCCTGTTTATAACCAAGATTTTCAAGAGCCTGTGATAAGAATACAGTCAGTCCATGGATTCGTTCAGCGATCTGCTTAATCCCTCCGGGGCCATGGTAGATCGCATACATACTAGACATGATAGCCAAAAGCGCCTGTGCAGTACAGATATTTGAAGTTGCCTTATCCCTTCTGATATGCTGCTCACGGGTTTGAAGTGCCATCCTAAGCGCATAATTTCCTGCACTATCAATCGTTACTCCTATAATTCGGCCTGGTATTGAACGCTTATATTCTTCTTTTGTAGCAAAGAATGCCGCATGTGGCCCTCCAAATCCCATTGGAACCCCAAAGCGCTGGCTTGAGCCGACTACGATATCATCTCCCCACTCTCCAGGAGAACTCAATAGAGAAAGCGACATAATATCGGCAACTACGGTGAGTTTTATTCCTTTTTCGTGGGCTTTGGCTACAAAATCTGAATAATCATAAATCTCTCCTTTAGCGGCCGGATATTGAACGATAGCACCAAACATGGTTTCATCTAGGTTCACTGTTTCGTGGCTGCCGATAAGTATCTTAATGCCGTAGGGCGCAGCACGGGTTTGAAGTATATCTATAGTTTGGGCAAGAACCTCTTCAGAGACAAAAAATACTTTCGCTTCCTCATTCTTACGAAGACTGTATTGCATAAACATCGCCTCGGCAGCAGCAGTTCCTTCATCAAGAAGAGATGCATTAGCAATTTCCATTCCGGTGAGATCTATTACCATGGTCTGGAAATTTAACAAAGCTTGTAAACGACCTTGTGCAATTTCTGCCTGATAGGGGGTATATTGAGTATACCATCCCGGGTTTTCCAAAATATTACGCTGGATAACACCCGGAACAATTACATCATGGTAACCCTGGCCGATATAAGACTTGAAAACTTTATTTTTAGAGGCTGTCTGCTTCAGATCATTTAGGTAATCGGCTTCACTCATAGCTGGTGGCAGGTTCAGATTATTTTTCAATCTGATATTTGTAGGCACTGTTTGACCAATTAATTCGTCAATAGAATTCACGCCAATGGTACCCAGCATTTTTGAGGTGTCAAGCTCGTTTGGAGCAATATGACGCTGCTCAAATTTTTCCTGATAATCTATATTAAGCTTCATTAAAAAGAGGGGAGTTTTTATGAGGCAAAAATAAGGATTTCCAGCAGATTATTTAATTGCGGAAAAAAATTGTCAAAAATAAAATCAGCTAAAATCGAATTAAGAAACAACTGTATTCCAAAGGACTAAAGAATGCTGATTTTCAGTCTTTTTCAGGTTTATTTTTCACCAGAAACTACCCATCCTTCATTTTTCTTATGCCTTAGTTTGTAGGTTTTGGTAATAAACTCACTGTTCGAACCTTTATTATTGTCAAAAGGGTAAAAATCTGTTTCGGTCTTTATTAAAGTTACCGTTGCTTTTGCTGAATTGTTATTAGTTTTAACAAAGTTAACGGGCTTATTATCATCCATTTCATAAATAATGGTTTTGACTTTTGCCTTATCTTTACCTTGATCCAGAACAAGCGGAGCTGATTTCTCAGTCAGTTTAATTAAATAAACAAATGAACTGTCTTTGGAAAGAAAGACCTTTTTTTGCTCCTGAAGTTCCATGCTAATATAACCTGATTCTTCCAGTGCTCTGTATTTATCCAGTTCTTCACGGTCTTTGTTCTGGCGGAATTTCATTTCCCCAAAAGTGAAACTGGCTGTTTTATATTCCGGGTGTTCATCCAGGTAATTTGAAATTACCGATGCTGCTTCATCATCATTGATTGTTGTTTCACTTCCGCATCCATTGACAAAGACAAAGCCTAATACAATGAATAAATAGATTATTGTTCTTTTCATAATCATGTTTCTTAAAGATAATTAATTTCCGGATAAAATTCTGAAATGAATGGTCTTTGCTTTTTTAAGTTATTTATAACAAAGAGTTGATGCGTTTTTCTACTGATTCACTGATTCGCAGAACACCTGATTCAGTGATACCCTTTGAGTTAGGCTAGTATTCCTTATTTTAAATTCAATTACGAATATATTGTGTTAGCATATATTCTCCCGTCCTTGATATTAATCACCGCGACGATTTCAGCCAGACATTTTATGTGGCATTAATTATCTTTTAATGCTTTCAGGTACAATTGAATTGTATTTTCCAGGCCTAAATAAAGAGCATCACAAACAAGGGCATGCCCAATACTTACTTCGAGTAATCCGGGAATGTTTTTCGAGAAGTAATTCAAGTTTTGCAGATCAAGGTCATGGCCTGCATTTAAACCCAAACCTAATTTGTTAGCGAGATGCGCTGCTCTGATATATGGTTTAATTGCAAGTTCTTTGTCAGCATGATAATTGCCGGCATAGGATTCAGTATAAAGTTCTATTCGGTCAGTGCCAGTAGTTTTTGCGGCTTCAATCATTTCTTCCATAGGATCCACAAAAATAGATACACGAATACCTGCAGATTTAAATTCTCCGACAATATCTTTCAGGTAGGATTGGTGTCTGATTGTGTCCCAGCCATGATTAGAAGTTAACTGTCCCTCTGTATCTGGTACGAGAGTAACCTGAGCCGGTGAATTTGCTAAAACCAGATCCACAAATTTCTGCTCTTTTGGATTCCCCTCGATATTAAACTCTGTTTGAATCACTTTCTTCAGATCGAACACATCCTGGTAGCGGATATGTCTTTCATCTGGTCTGGGATGTACAGTAATGCCCTCTGCTCCAAAACGTTCAGCGTCCAGGGCTACTTTAATCAGATCGGGGTTATTACCACCTCTTGAATTACGAAGTGTAGCTATTTTATTGATGTTTACAGAGAGTTTAGCCATAATGTAAAGGTAAGTGAAGTACCCAGATAATCCTCTGAAAAAATGAAAAAAGCACATGTTACTAATGAAGCATTTTTTTATAGTTTTACGAAACTCCTATGAATAAACGCTTACTCATCTTCCTGATATTTAAACTGACTTGTATATCTGCGGGATTCTCTCAGGAATCAGCAATAGGGGCATTAAGAGCGAAGATGTTGAGTTATCGGACTTCTCCTGATACCGGATTCGTTAATCTATTAAATACAATTTCATCAGAATATTTATACACCAAGCCGGATAGTACGATCTATTTCGCACGCAAATCCTTGCAAATTGCCCGAACAATTAAATATCCTTTTGGTGAAGCAAGAGCAATAGGTAATGTGGCCAAAGCATATTATGTTAAGGGTTCCTATGATCTTTCTCTAAAGTATGCAGTCTCTGCGAAAAGTGCTAGCGAAAAGATAAGCGATAAACTCGGTCAGGCCTATGCATTTAACAGTATTGGGTTAATCCATTTGACCCAGAATAAAAATACGGAAGCAATTCAGGATTTCTTAAAAGCTTTGAATCTGGCCGTTGAGGTAAGTAATGTAAAACTTCAGGCTTCTGTTTATATTAATCTGGGGCTTGCTTATACTGAAAATAATCGTCCTGATATAGCTTTGAACTATCTTAATACAGGACTGGAGCATTGTGAAAAGTACAATTTGAATAGCTATACTGCCATGTTACTCAATCGGATGGCTGAGACTTATTATTCTACCAGAAAGTATGAAAAAGCAATGGAGCATTATCGTATGGTACTCAGCAAACCTGAATATAAAAATAGTTGGGAATATAGTTTTGCGTATTGCGGGATTGCCCGTATTCAACTTGAGAGAGGGTTTTCTGAAGAAGCAATTATTAATGCTGAGAGAGCATTGCTTTATGCCCGAGAGGTAAATGCTAAATATGATATATCTCAAGCCCTTAAAATTCTTTATGCGGCTTATCAAAAACAAAATGATTACAGCAATGCTTTTAAATATCTTAAGCTTGAAAAGTTATATAGTGACAGTCTGTTTAATGAGGCGAAAGAGAAGGAAATTAACCGTCTTCAGCTTCAGTTAAAACAGGCAGAGAACGTTCAATTGCAAAAGCTTAATGAACAAAACAGGCAGCAATTGAAATTTATCAGGAAGGTGACAATTGTGATTACGGTCCTAGCCTTATTTCTTCTGATCAAAACGATTTTGATTTTCAGGTTTTCCCGTCAGAAAAGTAAACTTAATCATAGTCTTAAGATTAAATCTCAGGCAGTGGAAGAGCAAAATCAATTGATTCTTAAACAAAATGCTCAGTTGGAGAATTTAAATCAAACAAAGGACCAGCTATTTTCGATTATCGGGCATGATCTTCGGGCTCCTTTTGGATCTATACTTAAGGCTCTGGAGATGATGAGGGAAGGTGGTTTGTCAGAAACTGAATTAAGAGTGTTTCTGGATGGTTTCTATGAAAGGCTGAGAGGAACTTCCGATATGCTGGATAATCTGGTATTATGGGCAAGCAGCCAGCAGTTAGGAATTAATTCCAAACCTGTCAGTGTTAATCTTAGCGAGCAAACAGATCAGATTCTCAGTATTTATTCTTTTCTTTTAAAAGAAAAGAATATTGCACTAAGCCATTATCATGAGCAGGATACTCAGGTTTTTGCAGACCCCGATCATGTAAGAATTATTGTTCAGAACCTGATTGCCAATGCGATAAAATTTACTCCTCAACATGGAGCCATTTCGATTTTTTATTCTTCCAATGCAGATCGATTGACTATTCATATTAAGGATTCAGGAATCGGGATTTCTCCTGATAAGATTAGGAAACTATTTCATCTTGCAGGTAAGAATATCAGTACTTATGGTACGAAAAATGAGAAGGGAATCGGGATCGGACTTCTACTTGTTAAAAGATTTGCAGATGAAAACAATGCACAAATCGGTATCGAAAGTAAGGAAGGTGAAGGTTCAGACTTCAGTGTCAGTTTCTGTCGGAGGGAGTCTTAATCCTTGCTTAGACCTCAAAAATTTTTGATTTACTATTTATAAATTAAGCGTCTTGCTAAACGATATATTTTATCTGAAATTTTAGTCAAAAGAAGAGGGAGTTCATGAATTTGGACTCCCTCTTCTTTTGACTATTTAAGAATGATTAGTATCTGTAGGTATCCGCTTTAAAAGGACCTTCAACAGGAACACCAATGTAATCAGCCTGGTGCTGATCTAGTGTTTCTAGCTCAACTCCGATCTTTGCAAGGTGCAAACGTGCTACTTTCTCATCCAGATATTTAGGAAGAACATAAACTTTGTTCTCATACTTATCAGTGTTAGTCCAAAGCTCTATTTGAGCCAGAGTCTGATTAGTAAATGAGTTAGACATAACGAATGAAGGGTGTCCGGTTGCACAACCTAAATTCACTAAACGGCCTTCAGCAAGTACAATTACATCTTTACCATTGATAGTGTATTTATCAACCTGTGGTTTGATTTCAACTTTAGTGTTGCCATAGTTTCCGTTTAACCATGCCATATCGATTTCATTATCGAAGTGGCCAATATTACAAACAATGGCTTTGTCTTTTAAAGCAAGGAAATGTTCGCCACGAACGATGTCGCAGTTACCTGTAGTAGTTACCACGATATCAGCTTCTTTAATTGCAGTAGCTAATTTCTTTACTTCATAACCTTCCATTGCAGCCTGTAAAGCACAGATCGGGTCAATTTCAGTTACAATTACGCGAACTCCCTGAGAGCTTAATGAAACAGCCGAACCTTTACCAACATCACCATAACCGCAAACAACCGCAACTTTACCGGCCATCATTACATCTGTTGCACGACGAATTGCGTCAACTAATGACTCACGGCAACCATATTTGTTGTCAAATTTAGATTTTGTAACCGAGTCGTTTACGTTGATTGCAGGTAAGTGCAAAGTTCCGTTTTTCATACGCTCGTATAAGCGGTGTACTCCTGTAGTAGTTTCTTCAGAAAGTCCCTTAATACCCGCAATAAGTTCAGGGAATTTGTCAAATACCATATTAGTTAAATCGCCACCATCATCAAGGATCATGTTTAATGGTTTACGATCCGGACCGAAATGTAAAGTTTGCTCAATACACCAGTCAAATTCTTCCTCATTGAGACCTTTCCAGGCATAAACCTGAATTCCTGCAGCAGCAATTGCGGCAGCAGCATGATCCTGAGTTGAGAAGATGTTACATGATGACCAGGTAACTTCAGCTCCTAATTCAACAAGTGTTTCAATTAGAACAGCCGTCTGGATGGTCATGTGTAAACATCCTGCAATACGTGCACCTTTTAGTGGTTTGGATGCACCAAATTCTTCGCGAAGCGCCATTAATCCAGGCATTTCCGCTTCAGCAAGACCGATCTCTTTGCGGCCCCATTCTGCTAATGAAATGTCCTTAACTTTGTAAGGAACATAGTTTGTCTCTACTGATGACATAGTTTGTTTTTTTTAATACGCTTTGGCGTATTGATAAATAATTAAATGATTGTTTATCAGGAAGCTGAATATATAACAGAATCATCTGAAAGTACAATTTAGCTTTTTGTAAACTTCGGACAAAAGTACTGCAAATTATGCCAATTCAAAAGCTAAAATTGACAGGCTTTTTTTATTGCAATTTTATGATTGTTAGTACTTTAGGTTAATCAGATTGAGGAATGTACTTTATAAAGTAATCTTAGAGTCAAAAGGGTTTATCAATACTTGGTTTAGGATTCAAATAATTAACTTTACGTAGATTTTATTTTTTCACATTAATTGATTTAAGATATGTATCCAGAATATTTAGTTGCTCCAATGCGTCAGGAACTTGTCAATGCAGGTTTTCAGGATTTGAGAACTGCTGAGGAAGTTGAGAAAGCCATAAAATCAGAAGGAACGGTATTGGTCATGGTTAATTCTGTTTGCGGTTGTGCGGCTGCTAATGCTCGTCCGGCTGCCAGAATTTCTGTACAGCATGAGAAACATCCTGATAAATTTGTAACTGTTTTTGCAGGAATGGAAAAGGATGCAGTTGATACTGCCAGGGCTTTTATGTTGCCTTATCCGCCATCATCCCCTGCAATTGCATTATTTAAGGATGGAAAACTGGTGCACATGATTGAGCGCCACCAGATCGAAGGCAGGCCGGCACAGATGATTGCTGATAATCTTCAACAGGCTTTTGATCATTATTGCTGATCAGTCTTGAGTTTTTTATTCTAATCCTGCATAAAATGGCAGGATTTTTTTTGTCAAGAATTTAGTAATCCTTATTCAAAAGCTTCTCAAGTTCAGAAAAACTTAAATTCATCCTGACCCGTCCCTGCTTGGCATATGAAATTTCTCCGGTTTCTTCAGAAACGATCACAGCTACAGCATCACTCATTTCTGAAATTCCAATTCCTGCCCGGTGGCGGAGGCCGAATTGAGGAGGCAATTTGTCATTCTCTGTAAGTGGCAAGATACTGCTGGCGCATTTGATGCGATTTTCGGATATGATTACAGCTCCATCATGCAGCGGACTCGTTTTTTGAAAAATACTCTCAAGCAAACGTCTGGAAACTTTTGAATCAATAATTTCTCCGCTATTCTGATAAAATTGTTCATCAAAATACTTCGCAAATACAATTAGAGCACCAGTCCGACTCTTTTGAAGACTCTTGCATGCATCAATGATGGGTTTAACACGGATAGAATTATTTTTTACAATTTCTTTCCTGCCAAAAAGAAAGGACCACCAAGCTTTATTTTTCTGAAGAGAGGCATTTCGTCCAATAAGTAAGAGAAATCGTCTTATCTCCTGCTGGAATACCACAATCAATGCGATAAAACCCACACTTACAAATGCACCTAGTAGTTCGGTAAGCAGCCGCATCTGGGCTTGCTTAACCAAAATGTAAACGGCATAAATGATGGCCAGTCCAAGCAGTATATTAAGCGCAATAGTTCCTCTGATCAGGTTATATATGTAGTAAATAATAAATGCTACCAGCACGATATCCAGTAGGTCAAGAAAGCGCAGATTAAGGAAACTAAAGTCAAATCCTTCCATTTTACTAATGTAAATAATAATTACGATTTGGGTTAGTATAGAGTGCTTAGTATAAAGTAATTTTAAAATCAGCGGGTTTAAATGCTTTTAGTAATGATAAGTATTTATCTGGGCAACGATTTTAACGGCTTCAAGTGCTGCTTTAACATCGTGAACACGGAGTACGTTTGCTCCTTTTATAAGTGCGATTGTATTAGCAGCGGTTGTACCATTTAAAGCATGTTCTGAATCTGTCTCTAAGAGTTTGTAAATCATTGATTTACGCGAAAGTGCAGCAAGAACAGGGTGCCCTGCTGATTTCAGATATTCCATATTAGCAAGAAGTTCATAATTCTGTTCTAAATTTTTGGCAAAACCAAAACCTGGATCAATAATTATATCGTTAACTCCCAAATTTTTTAAATTCTGTATTCTGTAAATAAAATATTGGCAAACTTCAGTCATGATGTCTTCATAATTATTTTGTGAAGCCATTGTTTGAGGTGTTCCTTTCATGTGCATCATGATATAAGGTACTTTAAGACTCGCAATTGTTTGAAACATCTCTGAGTCCATTGAGCCTGCTGAAATATCATTGATAATT
>CAZGWG010000075.1:0-15770 GCA_964529165.1 uncultured Sphingobacterium sp. | reverse complement strand
CTATAAAACTCAAAAAATAGAAAAAGGCTGTATCGGTTTATTTTGATACAGCCTCATACTTTAGAGAATATTATAACAGATATCTGAAGTTAATTGGCTTGCACCGCACTGAATTTTTCAACCTTGTTTTCAACCGGCTTAACAGTACGTAAATAGGCATAGATCGCTTTCAGATCTTCGGTTTTCATATTCCCATACATAGACCATGGCATCACTGTATTAAATTCACCTGGTTTAACATCGGCAGGTTTATAGTTGCTATCTGCATAGGACTTAAATTTACTTACGAACATTTCTTCAGTCCAGTTAGCAATTCCGCTTTCCAGATCAGGTGTAATATTCGATGAGCGGACCACGCCACCACCAGGCATCTTAAACTCAAAGCCACCCGCCAGTTCCATTCCTGGCAAAGGGCTTCCTTTTTCTTGTTTTGTATGGCAGGTAAAACAGTCAGCGGCATTAAACAGATAAGCACCATAAGCTATTGTATTGCTCTGCTCAGGTATTTTTACAAATTGGGGTTTTTGTGGAATTGTATTGATGATGAAGTTCATAGGGAAGTCGGGTACCGATTCAGGTACAGCATTCTCAATCGGTTTCAATGTCCTGATATAGGCAATGATTGAATAAATATCCTCGCGATCGGATTTGCCATAATTTGGGTGCGGCATCACCGGGAAAAGGGCTTTTCCTTCACGGTTAACTCCGGAAGTAATTGCGCGGAACAGCTCGCCATCAGTCCAGTCTTTCAACGCGTAAGGAGTAATGTTTTTAGAATAAAATTTACCCGGAAAGCCGAGCTCCTGATTGAATTCTTCGCCTCCTTGCCCCAAAGTACCTTCAATTATCGGTCCTGCTACCTTGGTCCAGTCTCTTTTTGAATGACAATCCATACAAGCATTTACACTATGTGCAAGGTATTTGCCTCTTTCTATTCTTTCGGGAGTAATTTCAATTGTTAGATTTTCCGGATTTCCTACATCCGGAAGTGCAAAACTTACATAGCTAAGTAATCCGAAAATAGCCACAATGGCTATTAGAACAAAGTATTTAATACCTTTTTTTAAGTTCTGTTTCATTTTTATTTGTTCGTTTTTGTTTTAGTAGTTATTCGATAATAGAAGTTTTAAATTGTTACAGCTAGGCACATTAGGTCCAGAGCATTTAATAAAAATAATTATTTATATTAAAAAACAATAAGCTGAATGTCAATTATTTATGCATAAAAATATTTTTTATTTTAACTATTCTGGAAGCTTTTTAATTGAGTTTTTAAAGAGTAATTGCTTTCGCTTAATTTATATTTACCAATTGAAAATATATCTTATTAATAAAATATGATCAGAAACATTTTTTTACTGGCCGTTTCAATTCTGTTTTTTTCCTGTGACTCTTCAAAACAGGCTGATCTGATTGTTCACAATGCAATGGTTTATACTGTGGATGATAAATTTTCAATTGCCGGGGCATTTGCGGTAAAGGATGGCAAGATATTAGAGTGTGGAAGTTCAGATGAGATTCTAAAGAAATATAAGGGTGAATTGCTGGATGCTGAAGGGAAAGCTATCTATCCGGGTTTTATTGATGGCCATTCACATTTCTATGGATATGGGGAGGGTTTGCAGCAGGTGGATCTTGTGGGGACTAAAAGCTGGGAGGAAATTCTTGAGAAATTAAAGCAATTCAGCTTGGAAAATCCTGACGGATGGATTATTGGCAGGGGATGGGATCAGAACGACTGGGTTAAACAGGAGTTTCCCGATAATATCAAGCTGAATGAACTTTTTCCTGAGCGGCCGGTTATATTATCGCGTATTGACGGGCATGCGGCCATCGCAAATAAGACAGCTCTTGATCTTGCAGGGTTAAAACCGGGTCAGAAGATTGCAGGTGGTGACCTGGAGACTATCAATAATAAACTCTCAGGTATTCTGATTGATAATGCTCAGGGAGCAGTTTATGCCAAAATTCCTGATCAAACAGAAGCTCAAATTCGTGAATCATTAATAGATGCTCAGAAGAATTGCTTTGCCGCGGGATTAACTACAGTTACCGATTGCGGTATTAGTCATAATCTTATTCCTATTATTACTAAACTTCAGCAAGATAACCAGTTAAAGATGCGAATCTATGCCATGCTTAATGATAATAAGGAGAATTATGATTTCCTTTTTAAGAATGGTGCTGTGAAAACTGACCGCTTGAGTGTTCGCTCCTTTAAAGTTTTCATGGATGGGGCTCTTGGATCGAGAGGGGCCTGTCTTCTGGAACCTTATTCTGATAAACCAGGGTATTCAGGTTTCTTGTTAAGTGATAAAGCACATTTTGCGGAAGTTGCTCAGAAGATTGCAGACGCAGGTTTCCAGATGAATACGCATGCAATTGGTGATTCGGCAAATCGTGAGATACTGAACGTTTACGCCAGAATTTTAAAGGGGAAGAATGATTCCCGCTGGAGGGTTGAGCACGCCCAGGTAGTCAATCAGGTAGATTTTAAATTATTTGGCAAAAACAATATCATCCCTTCTGTACAGAGTACACATGCTACTTCTGATATGTACTGGGCTGGTGAGCGTTTGGGTCCTGAAAGGGTTAAAGGTGCTTATGCCTTTAAGCAATTATTGGATCAGAATGGCTGGCTGGTTCTGGGGACGGACTTTCCTGTTGAAAATATAAACCCGATGTACACGTTTTATGCGGCAGTAGTTAGGAAAGATATGAATGGGTATCCGGCAGCGGGCTACCAAATGGAAAATGCATTAAGTCGTGAGGAAGCTTTAAGGGGGATGACGATCTGGGCAGCAAAGGGTAATTTTGAAGAAAAGGAAAAGGGTAGTATTGAGGCAGGGAAGTTTGCTGATTTTGTAATCCTCGATCAGGATATCATGAAGGCTGATGCAGCACAACTGTTTAAGACTCACGTGTTAAAAACCTATTTAAATGGCGAGAAAGTTTATAGTAAATAAATTATTGAAATTTAGCAGTTTACCGATTGTAATCTTTTTGATGACTTTGTCTGCCTGTGCGCAAATAACAGAGCATCTTAAGAATGAAGCCTTTTTAACTGAATGGAAAAATATTGAAAGTTCTGCAGTATTACTAAATAATGAAGATGAGACACTGCCATTAAAGGATTTGATGCCATTAACAATTGCCAGTGTTAACATTGGTTCGGCCTATGCCTCAGAATTTGACAGTATCTTAAACAAGTATACGAATGTTCAGTCTTTTGCATCTTCATCCTACAATCAGGATATGCTTAGTTTTAATGATTTGAACGATGACCTGAAGTTTTTCAATACCATCATTGTTCAGGTTACAGACCAGTCTTTGAATGATCCGCGCACAATTCCGTTGTTGCTGGATATTCAGTTAAATAAGCGTTTGATTATTAGTCTTACAGGTGAGGTGGGAAGTTTAAAGCTCCTTGATGCTTTGAAATCTGCAATTATATGGTCCGAGAGAAAATCGGAAGTCGCTGCTAATTTTGCAGCGCAGTTGATATTTGGCGGAGTTGCAGCGAGTGCCCGCCTGAACCAGGGCATTTCAGCCAGATATACATCAGGTTCGGGTTTCTCGACAGTTCCCATTCGTTTAAAATATACAGTACCAGAAGAGCTTGGAATCAATAGTTCAGATCTGAAGGGGATTGACAATATTGCTGAAGAAGCAATTCGGCAGAGAGCAACTCCAAGTGCGGTAGTTCTGATTGCTAAGGATGGAAAAGTAATTTTTAATAAAGCTTATGGTACCCGCACTTATATCGACCGTACCCCAACCCGTATCAGTGATATCTACGATTTGGCTTCGGTGACAAAAATATCGGCGACAACTATGGCGGTAATGCGCCTTTTCGAACAGGATAAACTTAAACTGGATACAAACGTCGGAGCCTATATTCCCAGAGCCCGTAATACCAATAAAAAAGATATTTCTGTACGAGATGTGATGCTTCATCAGGCAGGATTCATTCCTTTTATCCCTTTTTTCAGAAATTTATCAGAGACAGATCACAGTCGTGATTCCTCAGGGGTCTATCCTGTAAAGGTTGCTGATAATTATTATTTAAGGAAGGACTATTTCAAACAGGTTATGTGGCCTCTTATGCTGAATTCAACTCTTTCAAATCAGGGAAAGTATGTTTACAGCGATTTGAGTATGTATTTCATGAAGGATATGGTTGAACGTCAATCGGGTATGCCTATGGGGTCCTATGTAATGGATCAATTTTATAAGCCGCTTGGGATGAGCAGGGCTGGATTTAATCCACGACTGCGATTTCCAAAGGAGGAAATTATTCCCACAGAAGACGATAAGGAATTCAGAAAAACATTGCTTGAGGGTTATGTTCATGATCAAGGCGCCGCTATGGTTGGGGGCGTATCGGGTCATGCCGGACTCTTTTCAAGTGCGAATGACCTAGCAATACTTTACCAGATGATTTTGAATGGTGGGACTTATGGCGGAACCCGGTATTTCAAACCTGAAACCATAAATATGTTTACTGCAAAGCAATCGGCAATTAGTAGGCGGGGACTCGGTTTTGATCGCTGGGATGAGGATAGTACTAAAGGTTATCCTTCAAGGCTGGCCTCTCCACTAACTTTTGGACATACTGGTTATACAGGAACCTGCGTATGGGTGGATCCTCAATTCAACCTGATATATGTGTTTTTGTCAAACAGGGTAAATCCCGGAGTCAGCTCCAAGCTGATAGACCTTAATATCAGGAGTCGTATTCAGGATGTGATTTACGAGGCGATTGGAAATTAGTAATACACATTTAACAGGGCTTTTGATTTGTTACATTGTACTAACATTATTCTCCTTTTAAAGAATTTACTTTGTAAGCAATTACAGGATATCAAAAATGTCTGTAAAAGCTATTCTTATCATAATTAGTAAATTTGCTTCAGGTAGAAACCTCATTACCTTTAAACAACAAATTATATATAAATGAAAATTGGAATTGTTTGTTATCCTACCTTCGGTGGTAGTGGGGTGGTAGCCACAGAATTAGGTAAAGCATTGGCGGATAATGGACATCAGGTACACTTTATTACTTACAGACAGCCCGCCCGTCTTGATTTCTTTTCTGAGAACCTGTTTTATCACGAGGTTTCCGTTTCCAACTATCCTTTGTTTGACTATCCTCCTTACGAGCTAGCCCTGGCAAGTAAGTTGGTAGATGTTGTCAGATTTGAGAAACTCGATCTGCTTCATGTACATTATGCTATTCCACATGCTTCGGCAGCTTTTATGGCGAAGCAGATCCTGGCAACTTATGGTATTCATATCCCCGTTGTGACGACCTTGCATGGCACCGATATTACGCTTGTAGGAAAGGATCCTACATATAAACCGGTTGTTACGTTTTCTATCAATCAATCCGATGGGGTTACTGCAGTTTCAGAAAATCTTAAGGAAGATACCTATAAGCATTTTGATGTAGTTAAAGACATCAGGGTGATTCCTAATTTTATTGATTTGCAGCGCTTTAGTTTAAAAGCTAAAGATCATTTTAAACTGGCTATTGCACCCAACAATGAGCGTATCGTTGTCCATACTTCTAATTTCAGGAAAGTGAAGCGTACTCAGGATGTGGTTCATATTTTCGAAAAGATTCAAAAGGAGATTCCGTCAAAATTGTTGATGGTTGGTGACGGACCTGAACGGGTTTATTGTGAACAGCTTTGCCGTGATCTGGAAATATGTGAAAATGTGAGATTCCTGGGTAAACAAGATGCCGTAGAAGAGATTCTGTCTGTTTCAGATCTGTTCATTATGCCTTCAGAATCTGAGAGCTTTGGTTTGGCAGCTCTGGAGGCAATGGCCTGCAAGGTTCCGGTAATCACCTCAAATGCAGGAGGCTTACCTGAACTGAATATTGACGGTATTACCGGATTTATGGATAATGTGGGCGATATTGATTCAATGGCTCAGCATTCAATATTTATTTTGAAAGATGATAAGCAATTGGCTGCATTTAAGGAAGGTGCGCTAAAACGTGCCCAACAATTTGATCTGAGTCTGATATTGCCGGTTTATGAGCAGTACTACATGGATGTATTGAAAGAGGCGGTTTCTAAATAGAGGTTTAAAATGAAAAAGGCCGACAGGGTTTAGAACTCTGTCAGCCTTAAATAGGAAAGCCCTTTCTGATCATTCAGAAAGGGCTTTCCTATTAGTAAAAGAAATATTATTGTTTCGGAGCTGCAGCAGCTACAGGCGCTGCTCCCGGGATGATGTTTACAATATCCAATTCAAAAACAAGTGGAGAATATGGAGGAATTCCCTGATTTCCTTGCTCACCGTAAGCTAGTTTTGAAGGTAGAATGATGGTAGCTTTTGCACCTTTATTTAAAAGCATTAATCCTTCTTCAAATCCTGGAATTGAACCCCCTAATCCAACAGGAAGTTTTAATGGCTCGTAAGGGCGTTGTGGATTAAAAGTTCCGTTCTTCTTGGCAACATCTGGTAGACTGCTGTCAAATACTTTTCCGCTTAAAAACATTCCGGTATAGTTTACCACTACAGTATCACCGGGATTAGCTTTTGCTCCGGTGCCTTCTTTGGAAATCACATAATTTAAACCTGAAGCAGTAACTTGTGGTTTCAAACTTTTTGAGGAAACATAAGCTTTAACTTTAGCAGCTTCGGCAGTTTTAGCCTGCTCCATTTCCGCTTTCAGGAACTCGTCAATCTTTCCACGGAAAAGGCTATCGCTTAATGATCCTTTTGGAATCACTTTGTCAATTTTAATGGTATAAACTAAATATTTTTTAGTGGTATCAGAAGGTTGCGGACGACCCATCTTTTGAACCATTGAATCAATGTTGATTTTAAATGTTGCACTGTCACCTTCACTTAATAAGCCAAGAGCTGCAAAAAGGTCACCTTTGAATACAGATTTTTCCTTCACTAATAAAGAAGGACGATCATAATCATAAGAACTGTACAGGACTGAATCTCCTTCGGTTTTTTCAATTGCCTTAAAAGCTACAAAATCACCTTCTTTAATTGTTTCGCCAGATTTGTCAGTATGGATCTTGTACAACATATCCCCCTCACCTTTGTCAAAATTGTTGCAAGCTGTTAATCCCGTAACTGCCAGCCCTAATACGATTACTAATTTTTTCATTTTTTTTTATTTGTTTTGAAATATACATTGTTTTTTAATTGAATCAATCAGGAGATTGAATTTTTTCTAAATTTTATTATGTGGCCTGAAAGTTTCTATTGTATTTATTTGTTTTTTACTGCTCTAAATTTATTCTTAATTATAATTTTGATTGCCGGATCAATTGTGATTTATATTCCGGCAATATCAGATCGAATTTTTCCCTTACCGCTTCAATTTTCTCATTTGAAAAACCACCTGCGGCATTTTTATGTCCGCCGCCATTAAAATATTTCTTACATATTTCATTAGCCGGAAAATCGCCGGTTGAACGGATAGATAACTTAACCACATCCTGACGTTCAATAATAAGGATTGCCAAACGGATTCCGGTGATTGAAAGTGCGTAATTAACTATTCCCTCAGTATCACCAGTTGAAATTTTATATTCATCAAGTTCCTGTTTAGTGATAACAATGATGGCTGTATGATATTCATTTAATACTTCGAGCTTATTGAGCAGGCAATGTCCAAGAAATCTTAACCTGGTTTCTGAGAAATCATCATAAACCAACTGATGAATCAGTGTGTTGTCGGCACCGCAATCAATAAGGTCGGCTACAATACGATGTACATTTGATGTAGTTGAACGATAACGAAAAGACCCGGTATCAGTCATGATTCCGGTATAAAGACAGCTTGCAATCTCTTTGTTAAGCAGGTGTCTTTCACCTAGTACATTTACAATAAATTCATAAACCAATTGAGCCGTAGCGCAGGCAGTAGTAGTCCAGAGACGATAGTCCTCAAACCCTTCCGGCTCGAGGTGATGGTCGATCAATACTTTTTTGGCTTTTGATTCTTTTACATAATCGCCCATTTCATAGATACGCCCCAGTGAATTGAAATCAAGACAAAAAATCAAATCGGCTGATGCAACTAATGCCCGTGATTGTTCAGTTTTTTCTGTATAAATGATAACCTCTGCATTATTGGGGAGCCATTGTAAAAAAGATGGATAATCTGTAGGGGTAATTACACTTACCTGATGTCCTTTCAGAATCAGAAAATTATACAAACCTAAAGAAGATCCCATGGCATCGCCGTCCGGTTTTGGATGAGTGGTAATGACAATGCGCTTTGGTTCAGCTAAAAACTCTTTTAGGGAGGCTAATTCTAACATCTATAGTAAAAAGAAATGCAAAGTTATTAAAATAACTGATTCGCTTTGTTCATTTTTTAAAATCCTTTATCCTTTAATTAATTAGCAGTACTTTTGCAGCAATTTTGATAAATTAAGATGGCAACAAACAGAACTTTTACAATGATTAAGCCCGATGCTGTAGCCAATGGTCACACCGGAGCAATTTTAGATGATATTATCAAGGGAGGATTTAAGGTGATTGCTTTGAAATATACCCGCTTGAGCAAGGATATTGCAGGACAGTTTTATGCAGTACATAGTGAACGCCCTTTTTACAAGGATCTGGTTGATTTTATGTCATCCGGACCAATTGTAGCTGCAATTCTTGAGAAAGATAATGCTGTTGAGGATTTCCGCAAGCTGATTGGTGCAACAGATCCAAGCAAAGCAGACGCTGGAACTATCCGTAACAAGTATGCAAAATCTATTGATGCAAACGCAATTCATGGATCTGATTCGGATGAAAATGCAGAAATAGAAGGACGTTTCTTCTTTAGTGCATTTGAACGATTCTAATGCTTAATTTATACTGTCACCCTGTGATATGATATTGCGGGGTGACAATATAAAATCCTTTCGATGAAAATTCTTTAACCCCGGTTCCTGATATTTTTTCTGGTGATGCTGATTGTGCCCGCCGCTGTTTCTTACCTGGGCGGATGGGATCGGAATGTAGATTATCTTTTCGTTCTGAAGGCATTCTCAATTGCCTTTTTTATGACTGTTTTGTATTATCTACTTGTAAAGAATTATAACGAAAAAAAGAAATAATCAGAGAAAGATTATTTCATCAATAATACTGCTTCCCGCACGTTCATTCATCTTTTCAATGATATTGGAGCGCATCATCATCAGTTCATTTTTAATCACGGCTGATTCAAGACGGATAAATAACTTGCGGTCGCGAATAAAGATATCTTTTGTACGGTTAGCGATTGCTTTTCCCATCATTTCGGGCCATGCTACAACCAGCGATGTTTCATCGAACTTCCTTCTCAGTTTGTAAACCTGAAGCATCTGTTCTATCGCATCTTTAAGTGGTTTATCGTTTGTACGGCTCATTATCTTAGGAATAATTAAGTATCCCTGTTTTTAAATGTAAGAAAATCCGGTGTTATCCAGAATTATTGCTCAGCAATACACCTTTTTCGATATTAAAAACAGTTACAGGAACATCCAGTTTAATGAAAATATTCTCAATCCTTTCCCTGCTGGTATCAGTGATGAAGATTTGTCCGAAATCCTTGTCAGATACCATTTTCATCAGTTTGGTAGTTCTGGCATCATCCAGTTTGTCAAAAATATCATCCAGAAGTAGCAGGGGCTCAAATCCTTTTTGTTGATGCAGAAATGTGTATTGTGCAAGTTTTAAAGCAATAAGAAATGATTTTTGTTGTCCCTGGGAGCCAAATTTTTTCAATGCCATCCCATGAATGCTAAAACTCAGTTCATCTTTATGAATTCCGCTGGAGGTACGTTCCAGTATCCTGTCGCGTTCCAGATTTTTGCTTAATATGGTTGAGAAATCCTCCTGAAGCAGGGGTGAGTCATAAACCAGTTCAACTTGTTCAGCATCTTCACTCAGGTATTGATAATGTTTGTTGAAGATGCTTGTAAATACTTCCATAAAGCTTTTACGCTTCTCAAAAATTTTATTGCCTGAGATAATAAGTTGATCATCATAAATCTCCATCAGAGCCGCATCATAATTACCCGATATTGCGATCTGCCTAAGCAGGGCATTTCTGTTCATCAGGCTGCGGTTATAATTGATCAGTTCATCCAGATAAAGACTGTCTGTTTGTGAGATTACATTATCAATGAATTTCCTGCGTTCTTCACTTCCATCAATAATCAGACTGATATCATTCGGAGAAATCATAACCAGCGGAAAAAGCCCAATATGATCGGCAAGCCGCTGGTATTCTTTTTTATTGCGTTTAAATTTCTTTTTCTGACTCCTTTTTAATCCACAGTAGATTACCTCATCCGTATTATCCTTTCTGAATGTCCCCTGAATCATGAATAGATCTTCTCCTTGTCTAATTTGCTGACTGTCAATTGGGTTGAAATAACTTTTGCAGAGTGAGAGGTAATGAATTGCGTCCAGCAGGTTAGTCTTTCCCGCACCATTGTTTCCGGTAAAGGCATTGACAGTATCCGAAAAAATTAACTCAGCTTCAGAATAATTTTTGAAATTAATAACAGATAATTTTTGAAGCCACATAGTTGATGCCCGTGCTGAGAAGCGCTTTTACAAATTTAGTCTTTTCAGCTTGTTTTACTGTCCAAATAAAAAAAATCAATCTGTCTGATTTAAAAGTTGATACTTAGTACGAAAAATGTATTTTTGCGGAATTGGATTTAGTGAAATGGTTTACAACTTTTAATATACAAATGTCAAAAGATCAAAAAGATAACGTAACAGAAACTGACAATCAGCTTGGCAATACAAGCAAATTTGTGCAGGAAAATGCAAAAAGCTTAGCTGTAATTGGTGCTGCCATTATAGCTTTGGTGCTATTATATTTCGGTTACCAAAATTTCTACCTTGCCCCAAGGGCAGAAAAGGCAGCTAATGAAATGTTTAAGGCTGAAGAATACGTGGCTATTGATTCACTGAAGGACAGGGCAATTAAAGGAGATGGTTCATATCCTGGATTTGAAAAAATTGCGGATGAATATTCCAGCACTAAATCTGCCAATCTAGCAAACGCCTACCTTGGAGGTCTTTACCTTCAGAAGGGGGAATATCAAAAAGCAGTTGACGCACTAGGAAAATACAGCAGCACCGGTAGTCCGGTAGTTGACCCTCTTGTATTAGGAATGTTGGGGGATGCTTACACTGAATTAAAAGACTATAGTAAAGCAGTTACTTTTTACAAAAAAGCCGCTGATAAAAATAAAAACACTTTCACCAGTCCGCTTTTTCTTAAGAAACTGGGTTTGGTTTATGAAGAACAAAAGGAGTTTAAATCTGCAGCCGATACCTATAAGAAAATCAAAACTGATTTCCCTGAAAGCGTTGAGGCGGCCTCAGTGGATGCTTTTATTGCACGGGCTGAAGCAAAACAATAATTAAAAACAGCTATAATGGTTGTTACCGTATATTACAGGTAACAGCCATTTATTATTTAGGAACATGGCCAGCATACTAAAAAGTCTATCAGATTTTTCGCATATAGAGATTCCCTCAGGAAAAGATTATAGCATCGGCATTGTGGTTGCACAGTGGAACGCTGAGCTTACCGGGGCATTATATAATGGAGCTTGTGCTGCACTTTTAAAGAATGGAGTAGCTGAGGAAAATATTACAACAATTCAGGTTCCGGGAAGTTTCGAGCTGACCAGTGGCGCTGATATTTTACTTTCTTCAAAAAAGCTGGATGCGGTAATATGTTTAGGTTGTGTGATTCAGGGTGAAACACCACACTTTACTTTTATTTGCAATGCGGTGGCAAACGGACTTGTAAATGTTTCAATAAAACACAACAAACCTGTGATATTTGGCGTATTAACAACAGATAATCTGGAGCAGGCAAAAGACAGAGCCGGAGGGAAGCATGGAAATAAAGGTGAAGAGGCAGCAGTTACTGCAATTATGATGGCTCAAGTTCAGGCATCAGCAGGTCTGTAAATATTTAGTTTGATTATTGAATTAAAAACAATAATTTTATAAAAACTGTAAGCATGAAAAGAGTAATTATAGGTGTAATAGCCCTATTTATAGCCACAACTGTATTACAGGCATGTTCTTCCAGACTTTGCCCTGCTTATGGTACTTATCCTAAATCAAGGCGTTAATCTTTCATTTTCCTGAACCCATCCTTCAATTTGACCCGATTCTGACGGCTTGTCTGTCTGGTTATGGTACTTTTGTAATTAATCAAAATAGTTTTCAATCATGAACTGGATCGAACTTAATAGTCAGGAACAATTACAGACTATCATTAATGCTGAAGGCTACAATGTTATATTCAAACATAGTATCCGTTGTTCTGTCAGCATGATGGCGAAAAGAAGGTTTGAGCACGACTGGGGTGAAATTCCTGAAGGAACTCCACTGTATTATCTCGATCTGATTAGCCACAGGGATATTTCAAATGCTATTGCAAACACATTCCATGTTCATCACGAATCTCCTCAGCTTCTTCTGATAAGGGGTGGTGAATGTATTTATGAAACCTCCCATAGCGATATATCTGCTGAAGATCTTGCAGAACAGATGGTTTAAACTCAAAACTGAATTGGTTTAATCTTTAAAATTGAAAACAATATTTTGAATCAGATCCGGGTGCAGACTTTTCGCAACCGGACAGTTTCTTGCTGATCTTTCCAGAATTGCACGCTGCTTTTCGGTATATATTATTTCCGGGAAATTAAAGGTTATTTGTATCTCACTTACCCTTCTCGGATCTGCCGCCATGATCTTGGTAATTGAACAGGTGCTTCCATCAATATCAATTCCGTGTTCTCTTGCGGCAATTCCCATGATTGTAAACATACAGCTTCCCAATGATGCCGACATCAGATCGGTTGGTGAAAATGCTTCTGCTTTACCCTGATTATCAAGGGGAGCATCTGTTATGATCTGGTTGCCAGAGTAGACATGAGTTGCCTGAGTTCTCAGGTCTCCCTGATAAATAGTTTCTATAGTTGCCATTTTGAGGATTCTTGCATCAAAAATAATTAAATTGTTGATTATCGACGATATTGATTGAAGGAGATCTTTGATTATAAACAGTTAATTGTCAAAATAACTGAACAGGTCTATCACGCCACAATTCTTGTTAAAATTCTTTACTTTTGCATTATGATTGAGTTACCGGTTATTCCAGTTAATCAAGTGCAGCGCAAGCCAGACTGGTTGCGTGTAAAGCTTCCTGTTGGGAAGGAATATGCACATGTAAGGGGTTTAGTAGATACCCACAAGCTTCATACTATTTGTGAAAGTGGCAATTGTCCGAATATGGGGGAATGTTGGGGTGCAGGAACTGCAACTTTTATGATTCTTGGAAATATCTGTACCCGATCCTGCTCTTTTTGTGCAGTAGCTACCGGCAGACCACTTGCTGTGGATACAGATGAACCTAACCGTGTGGCCAATTCTGTTCGTTTGATGCAAGTAAAGCATTGTGTGATTACTTCGGTAGATCGTGATGATCTGAAGGACGGAGGTTCAACAATATGGGCTGAAACCATTAATACAATCCGTAAAGAGAGTCCTGAAACAACCCTCGAAACCCTTATTCCAGACTTCAGAGGTATTTGGGAAAATCTTGACAGGGTGCTTGTTACCAGACCAGAGGTAGTTTCTCATAATCTGGAAACTGTTCGACGCCTGACCAAAGAGGTAAGAATTCAGGCTAAATATGACCGCAGTTTAGAATGTCTTCGTCGTATCAATGAAGCTGGTTTACGCACTAAATCAGGAATTATGCTTGGATTGGGAGAGACTGAAGAGGATGTTTATGAAGCGATGGCCGATCTTCTGGAAGCCGGTGTACATATTCTAACATTGGGACAATACCTTCAGCCGAGCCGGAATCATCATCCGGTTCTGGATTGGATTACACCGGAGCAATTTGCTGAGTATAAGGTTCGGGGACTTGAGATGGGCTTCAAATATGTGGAGAGTGGGCCTCTTGTTCGTTCCTCTTATCATGCTGAAAAACATCTTTTTGAATTCTGATCAAAGAATATCTGAATTAAATTCAGGAAGGGTCACACAAACTCTGAATTATTTCCGGTAGTAACAAGGTGAGCTCTCCTGGTGGAATACTGTACATTCCCATCTCCTGGTTTAATACATCTCCTGTTTTTCCATGTATATAAGTAGCCAGAATCGCCGACTCTTTTGGTGTATGTCCCTGGGCTAAAAATGCTGCAATCATTCCGCTTAATACATCTCCCATTCCCCCAACAGCCATAGCCGGGTTCCCTGTGGGATTAATTAGTATATCACCATCTGGTGAAACAATAAAAGTATACTGGTTTTTTAGTAAAATGATCAGATTTAATTCTTTTGCTTTTCTTGAGGCCAAATCTACGCGGTCCCACCAATTGGATGAAATACCAAACAGGCGATCAAACTCCTTCATGTGCGGACAAAGAATAGTGAACTCCGGTAATTGCTTTAGCACAGAAGGGCTTTCGGCTAATATATTCAATGCATCAGCGTCTATGAGTGTTGGGATCTTAAACTCTAATGCTTGTTTTACAAGTTCTATTGAATCTGCATTAGTTCCTAATCCAGGACCTATGGCCATGGAATTGAACTTTTTGGAATTTAATTCAGATTTTAATTCTGACCTCGGCAGGGTCATGACTTCGGGTGCATAAGCATTTAATGCAGGCATTCCCTTTTCGGGAATACAGGCAGTGGTTAACCCTGCCCCTGAATGCAGACAGGCATCCGCACAGAGCAGTGCAGCCCCCATTGTTCTGGTATTTCCTGCTATGATCAGCGCATGCCCATAGCTGCCTTTATGACTGAATGGTTTTCGGGTTTTGATCAAACCTTTCAGGTCTTTTTCTTCAATAAGTTTCCACGGCCCGGGCTGGGATTGAATATAAGCCTCATCCAGGCCTATATCAGCTACAATAAAGCGTTCAGTAGCCTGTGATGATTCGGGGAAAAAGAAATTGATCTTGGGACGCTGGAATGTGATGGTCAATTTTGCTTTCAGTACAGTAGCGTCCGTGTCAATTATCCCCTCCGTTGGGAGGCCGCTGGGCACATCCACTGCAATTACCTTTTTCTTTAATTTATTGAGGGATTTTATCAGTGTCTGAAGTTCACCTTCCAAAGCTTTATTAAGTCCGGAGCCAATCAATGCATCAATAATAACAGAAGCATTTTCTTTGGGAAGATTTATAGCATTGGATAGTTCAGAAAGAGGTATCCCTGTTAATTTCAGACGATCCAGGTTTATTTTAAAATCTGCACTCTCTTTCGGACTGAATCGCATGATTTTCACTGAAATAGAATCGTAGGCTTGCTCCTTTAAAAGGCGCGCAATGGCCAATCCATCTCCACCATTATTTCCGGTTCCACAATAAACACTGATCAAGGTATCCCGGTCAGGAACTTCCTCCATGAAGGCTTTAACAAATGCTTTTGAAGCAGCTTCCATCAAGTCAATTGAGCTGATGGGCTTGTTTTTAATCGTGTAAGCATCCGCTTCGCGGATTTGGGGAGATGTGAGCAATTGAAGCATGTATAAATTTAATGAAAAGGCGGCACTTTCCGTCATTCAGAAGGAGGTACGACTGAGGAATCTGTTGCCTATAATATCTACGTTTGTAAACCCTCAACTTATCTCAGTGCTTTCTTTCAGGAGATTTCTCCACGCATTTCGGTAGTATTCAGCGGCACAATAGTACCAGCCTGTTCGATTTCTATGATTTAAGCAAATGATTTCTGATAATTTTTTTCATAGGGTC
>CAZGWG010000074.1:0-16066 GCA_964529165.1 uncultured Sphingobacterium sp. | reverse complement strand
ATCCGTCTTTAATTTATTGTCTGATATCACTGCTGATTGCCTGTACGTTGCCGACATTACCATCTGTTTAACCAGACGCTTCATATTCCAGCCATTATTCATAAAGTCAACAGCAAGCCAGTCAAGCAGTTCAGGATGTGTAGGTAATTCACCCTGCATGCCAAAATCACCGGATGTTTTGACAATTCCCCGTCCAAAGATTTCCTGCCAGAGTTGGTTTACAAAAACTCTTGAAGTAAGTGGATTACGTTTATCAAATAACCAACGGGCAAGACCAAGTCTATTCCTGGGATATTTAGGGTCGAATGACAGAATAGATTCAGGAGTACCTGCACTTACTTCTGCCCCGGGAGCATCATAAGCTCCGCGCTCAAGAATAAAGGTTTTTCTTAAGGTATCCCTATCCCCCATAACTGATACTATCAGCTTATTCGTATCCTGTTTGTTAATGAATTTCAGGATCTTATTTACCTCATCATTACTGATTTCAATCATTGGTTTTTTTGCATAGGTTTCCGGACCACCAACAGTTGATTCAATGCCAACTTCCTTAACATTATTGAAGAAAGAATAAAGTTGGTAATAGTTTTTCTGAGAGAAGGGATCGTATTTGTGGTCATGGCATTGCGCACATTCCATTGTAACACCAATTAAAGCCTTGGAAAAGGTATTGGTTCGGTCTATCACATAAGAAACACGGTATTCCTCATCTACAACTCCACCCTCTTCAGTAATTTTATGGTTCCTGTTAAAACCGGTTGCAAGAATCTGTTCCTTGGTGGCATTGGGTATCAGATCGCCCGCGAGTTGATAAGTAATGAATTTATCATAAGGAAGGTTCTTGTTGAAAGAATGAATCACCCAATCCCTCCAGGGCCATTGTGAGCGGTAACTATCATCCTGAAAACCATGAGAATCAGCATAACGGGCAACATCCAGCCAATGCAAAGCCATTTTCTCTCCATAGGCCGGACTATTAAGTAATTGGTCAACCAGCTTTTCATAAGCAGAGGGGCTGTTATCTGCAAGAAAAGCGTTCATTAAATCCAGTCCGGGAGGTAAACCTGTCAGATCAAGACTTAAACGTTTTAATAAAAACTCTTTTTCTGCCTCTGGATTCGGACTCAGACCTCTTTGTTCAAGTTTACTTAAAATGAAATAATCTATTTCGTTTTTAGCCCATTCCGGATTCTCTGTATCTGGCAGAGGAACTTTCTTTGGCTTTATAAACGACCAGTGAGTTTCATATTTAGCTCCCTGATCAATCCACTTTTTAATGAGTTTAATTTCATGAGAAGACAGCTTAAGATTCGATGATGGCGGAGGCATCATCAGCATGGTATCCTTTGTTGAAACACGCAGAAATACTTCAGAAAGATTGGGTTTCCCCGGCACCAATGCATGAGCTCCGGGATTTTCTTTCAAAGCCTGGTAAGCCCCTTCTTCATTATCCAACCTTAAACCAGCTTCCCGTTTATTGGCATCAGGACCATGACAGGCGAAGCATTTATCGGATAAAATTGGACGGATATCAAAATTATAACTGATTTTATCAGGAATATGTTCTTCGGTTTTGGAAGTCCCTGCATTAAAATTACAGGCTTGTAAACCGTATAATACAATTGCAATAAGAAGGAAAAAAAATAAAATTCTTTTACTCATGGTTGATTCCCGCTATGCCTTTGTTCTTTGCTTACTCTAAGATAAGAATACAATTGAATTTTCCAATCACTGAGGAAGATATTTGACTGATAATAAGCTTACAAGCAACAATATTCCGATATTTCAGCAGAGAAGGGCCGGCTATAAATGAAAACCAATAAATTACCTTCCAAACCGGTTCATCACTTCCTTTTCAAGCCATTCTCTATGCATTGGATGAGCTATATTTAACAAAGCCATAGCCCTTTGTTTTAAATTTTTCCCAAAAAGATAGGCTACTCCGTATTCTGTGACAACATAGTGAACATGAGCTCTGGTGGTGACTACTCCAGCTCCCTCCTTCAGAAATGGGACAATCTTAGATTCACCTGTTTTAGTAATTGAATTCAGGGCTATAATTGGTTTTCCTTCTTCTGATAAAGCAGCCCCCCTCATGAAATCTATTTGTCCGCCTACCCCTGAGAACTGATAGGTCCCAATTGAATCGGCACAAACCTGGCCAGTCAGATCAATCTCTATTGCCGAATTAATTGACACCGCCCTGGGATTTGCTCGAATAACCTTCGTATCATTAACATAGTCAATTTCAAGAAATACTACCTGAGGGTTATCATCGATAAAATCATATAACTTCCTGCTACCAATGGCAAAGCCTGTTACAATTTTTCCACGGTGCTTTTTCTTGAATTTATTGGTAATAACACCGCGCTCAACAAGTGAAATAACACCGTCAGAAAACATCTCTGTATGGACTCCAAGATCCTTATGGTCCTTAAGGCAGGAAAGAACCGCATCAGGAATCGCTCCAATACCCATTTGAAGGGTTGATCTGTCATCGATCAGTTCGGCACAGAACTTACCTATGGTCATGGTGGTCTCATCAGCTTTGCTTGAATAATTCACTTCAGGCAAAGCTTCATCCACACCAACCAGGGTGTGAATTTCACTGATATGGATAATTCCATCACCATGGGTTCGGGGCATTTGCTTATTTACCTGAGCGATAATATGCTTTGCATTTTTAACAGCAGACCGGGCTATATCTACTGAAGTTCCAAGTGAACAGAAACCATGTTTATCAGGTTCTGAGACATGGATAAGTGCTACATCAAGCGGTAAAATATTCTTATCAAATAATATCGGGATCTCACTCAGAAAAATGGGAACATAATCTCCATGATCCCCATTAATAATCTTTCTGACATTTTGGGAAACAAATAAGGAATTCATGAAAAAACTATCACCAAATTCAGGAAAATTAAACAGATCTTCTCCCATAGTGGTGATACTTACCAATTCAACCTGTTGCAGATCTTTACCTCTTTTAAAAAGTGCCCTTAAAAGGGTCATTGGAGTAGCAGCACTCCCATGGACAAAAACTCTCTGACCACTTTTTATTTCTTTTACTGCATTCTCAGCGGAACTATATTGTACTTCCATTTCAATTATATCAAAATCTCATAATTATTTCTGGAAGTTAATCAATACTTATTTAAAACTATAGGCTTATCATCTTATTAGAATATGGTGAGTGATAAGGGGAATTCCAATAGGAAGCTTCGCTTTTATTCAGGCACGCTACACTTACAGAGGGAATATTTTGCTCAAAACGGGGAAAAATATACACAACAAATCTTTAGAAAATACCAAAATAAGGAAGACGCAAAAATAGACTAAACTAAATTCTGCTATTCAAATAGGAAATTTAATTACATGCAGGTTAAAAAATGACATAGTAATAAATGAAGTGAGAATCAGTCATCTAAGGCATAACTATTGTATTTGATACTTCTGATTAGAATGAAGAAATACTATTTACTATGCTTTTTAATCGTCTTTTCGACGATTACGGTTTTTTCCCAAAAACTGAAATTCAACCTGAGCGCTATAAAAGGAAGCAATGATATTTCGCAACATACCATTCTGAGCATTCATAAGGACAAATTTGGCTTGATGTGGTTTGGAACTGAAGATGGTTTAAATCGATACGACGGGTTCAAATTCGAAATTTTCAAATATTCTAAGAATAAAAAAAGTGCATTACCCTCCAATTATATCAGAACAATCGCTGAAGATAAAGATGGAAACCTATGGATAGGAACAAGAACCGATGGCATAAGTAAATTTAAAAGGTCAGATCGAACCTTTGTTAATTATAGTCATAATCCCGCAATCAGGGAATCCTTAAGCAGTAATAAAATTAATTGGATATTGGTAGATAAAGCCGGGAACCTTTGGGTAGCAACAGAGAATGGCTTAAATCTATTTAACAGTAAAACACAAACTTTCAGGCATTTCTTACATTCTTCATCTGATAAAAGCAGTTTAAGCAGTTCGAATATCACGTACCTGTTTGAGGATTCAGAGAATAATTTATGGGCAGGGACCGATTATGGTTTAAACCTTTTCCATTCTGATTCAGGCAAGTGGACCAGGTATTCTGATCAACGAAGCGGGCATCAAAACAATAATCATATTAACACAATTATTGAAGATGATCTTAAGCAATTATGGTTAGGTACAAATGAAGGTTTAAATCTGATTAATAAACGCAGCGGTGAGTATACCTCTTATTCAATTGATTCTGAAACGAATTCATCTTTCAACATCAATCCTGTAATTACACTTGCAAATGCTGAGGGACATAAGTTATGGATTGGTTCAAATACAACACTCCAACTATTTGATACTGAATTAAAAAATAAAATTAAGATCGAAGATAAGCCGCAAAGTGAAAGTCAGATTCCCAATGATGGTATATATTCGCTTTTATACGATGATTCGGGCATTTTATGGGTAGGTACTGCCAGTCATGGGGTTCTTAAATATGACAGAAATATATCTTATTTCGAACCATTCAAATTTTCTCTTAACAATACACCTTCAGCAAAAAATATAATCAGAGGAATTGCTGAGGATAAAACGGGGAACCTGTTTCTTGCCACAGATGCAGGACTTGACTATTTTAACAAATCATCTGGGATTTTAAAGAACTATACCCATAATAATAATAAACCATACAGCCTGGCAAGCGATTATACCACAAGGGTTTTAGTAAATAAAAGCAATCATGGAGTGTGGGTCGGAACGGCCGGTAACGGACTCGATTATCTGGATTTGAAAACCGCTAAGTTTAAGCATTTCAAAGCGGGTACAAAGGATAGTGAGATAAATAACAATGCGATTTATGCCCTTCTGGAAGATAGAAACGGTAAAATATGGATTGGTACTGATGGTGGTGGTGTGAATGTCTATGACCCTATAAGCAGGAGATTTACAAAGTATCTTCATGACGAAAAAAATAAGGCTACAATCTGTGATAACCGCATCAATTATCTTTATGAAGACAAAAGTGGCAGAATTTGGATATCCGGATATAATAACGGCATCAGCATATTTGATCCGGCCACTCAAAGTTTCTCTCATTTTAATACTTCAAACAGTAAAATCAGCAGTAACATAGGCAGTGTCATTTTTGAAGACAGAAAAGGCTATATATGGATTGGCACTATGGAAAGAGGGTTCAATAAGTTTGATCCAAAATCAAAAACCTTTAAATCCTATAATGAAGATAATGGACTGATTAATAACACAATCAACTTTATTAGTGAGGATAATCAAGGTTATATCTGGCTGAGTACCAATATGGGAATTGTGCGGTTTGACCCCTTAAAGGAGTTATACCTGAACTTCGGAAAATATAATGGCTTGAAAAGTATGGAGTTTAATGTCGCCTCAGGTGTTAAGCTACAGAACGGAGATTTTGCAATAGGAAACATCAACGGATTTAATATCATTGACCCAGGTTGCCTTAGTTCTAACAAAAATAAACCGAAGGTCGTTCTTACTTCGCTTGAGATACTGAACAAAACAGTTCCAATTGCTCAGGAAAATTCTCCTTTAAAAGAAAGTCTCCTTCTTACAGATGAAATTACCCTGGAACACAAGCAGTCTGTATTCACTTTATCATTTGCAGCTCTGGATTATTCAGTTTCGGAGAATAATAATTATGCCTATAAACTCGAAGGGTTTGATGAGGATTGGAATTATGTTGGAAAAGAAAGAAAGGCAACCTATACAAATCTGGACCCGGGCATCTATGTTCTCCATGTAATCGCATCTAATAATGATAATATATGGAATAAGGAAGGGCTCAGTTTACGGATAATTATTAAACCACCTTTCTGGATGACCTGGTGGTTCAGAATGATCATAGTGCTTTTATTGATCGGTTTGGTTTATCTTTTGTTCAGGTTCAAAATGCGGACGGTACAAAAGCAGAAAGCAGAGCTTGAAATGCTTGTGAATGAAAGAACTTACCAATTATCAAAGCAAACAAAAGATGTTGAAAACCTGAATCAGGAACTTCAGAAACAAACAGAAGTGCTGCTTCAGCAAAAAACTCAGGAATATAATGCCCGACTTCTGGCAGAGGATATGAAAAAAGAAGCGGAAAGGGCAAATCGTGCCAAGAGTACCTTTCTGGCTACTATGAGTCATGAAATACGAACCCCAATGAATGGGGTACTCGGAATGGCTACCCTCCTTTCCGAAACCAATCTAAACAAAGAACAGTTTGAATATATAGAAGGTATTAAACAAAGTGGAGAAACTTTATTGAACATCATTAATGATGTTCTTGATTTTTCGAAAATTGAATCCGGCAATTTTGCTCTGCAAGAGAATAATTTCAGTTTAAATCAGTGTATTGAAGATGTATTCAATCTGTTTAAACCCATGGTCCAAAAAACCGGAGTAAATCTGCAGTACTATATTGATGATTATGTTCCTGCGAATCTTAAGGGCGATAGTTTACGTTTTCGTCAGATTTTGATTAATCTGGTTGGGAATTCGGTGAAGTTCACTGAGTCTGGTGAAATTATACTTAAGGTAAGCAGGATAAATTCTGATTCTGAAAATAATCTTAAACTCAGTTTTGTTCTTAGTGATACCGGTATAGGAATTGCAAAAGAACAGCAACCGAATTTATTTAAGGCTTTTCATCAATTGGATTCATCCATTACCCGGCAACATGGCGGTACTGGTTTAGGTTTGGTTATCTGTCAGCGTCTGATAAAACTGATGGAGGGAACTATAAAAATTGATAGTATTAAAGGTGAAGGTACAAGGGTAAGCTTTAGCATTCGCTGTAAAATGATTGAGGAAAGTCCGGATGACAATGTGAAGCATCTCGGGAAAAACAAAAGTTCTGAGCATAAGGATAATGATAGACTGATCAGACCAAATTTTGCCACTGAGCATCCTTTTAATATTCTTGTTGCTGAGGATAATCCAATGAATCAAAGAGTAATTCTCATGGTCTTAAAAAATCTTGGCTATAACCCTGATCTGGCCAATGATGGACAAGAGGCATTAAGAAAGATGAAGCTAAAGCATTATGACCTGATCCTGATGGATATTCAAATGCCAAATATTGATGGTCTGGAAGGAACCCGGATAATAAGAAAGCTTTATGGTCAAACCCCGGCGATTCTTGCATTAACGGCAAATTCTGCAAATGAAGACCGGGAAGCATGTTTAGACGCGGGTATGAATGGTTTCTTAACAAAGCCTCTTGATTTAAAACTACTTATCCTGCAGCTTCAGCAAATCCATAATAGCAAGATAGACAGAGTTTCTGCCTGAGGAATACCTGTTCTTCTGAAAGCAACTATTTCTTAGTCTTATCTGACTTTTTCTCTCTTTCCTGTCTTTTAAAATATCCCCTCAGCAGAAAACTATTCTTAAGTGCCTCCATATTCTGATTAAAACCATCAGTACCTTTACGTAAATTATCAATACTTGAATTCAGATTCCTGACCATTACAGAATCTTTCAGAAGCGCATTTGCCGGCCCTTTTCCTGTATTTATATCCTTCTGAACACCGTTTACCATGCTTCGGATATCAGTACTTAACTGATCCGCCTGACTTCCAACTTTGTTCATTTTAAGAACAGCTTCATTGAGATTATAGGCAAAGGCTGTATCTTGCAAAAGCATCCCTACAGAGCCCTTTCCCTCTTTAATACCGGCAATAATTGTATGCAGATCCTCCGCCATCGAACCGGCTTTTGCTGTTGTTTTACGAAGATTTACCGCTGATTGACGAAGTTCTTTAGGAAAAGTTTCATCACTCATCAACTCCCATAGCGCCTTACTGTTATTTATCCTCTGCACTGTGATTTTCAATCCGGCAACTATTTCTGCAACATCTCTATTGGTATTTGATAAGGTCTTTAGAATTTCATCCGTATCGATCGGTGTTTTGGAGAAAATAACATCACCTTCCTGAGCAAGTTCTGAATGCTCCTTCCCGGGGATAATATTGACAACCTTATTACCCACAATACCATCTGTACCAATAGAGGCGATTGCATCTTTCCGGATAATATCCTTCATTTCTAAATCGATCATCATGGATACTTCAATTGTGGTGTCATTCACAATCTTTATACTCTTGACAGTACCCGACTGAATACCTGAGTATCGAACATTATTTCCGGGAATTAATCCCTGTACATTTCCGAATTTTGCCTTTAACAAATAGGTAGAACCAAAAAGGCTTTTATTCTTTCCTATCATAAAGAGCAATAAAATAAGAAATGCAAGACCGCTAAGTACAAAAACACCTAGTCTGACATTATTTACAATTTTCTTTGCCATAAAAACCCTATTCAAAAAACAATTTTACCTTTGGATCAACCGATTGTGTTATCTCATTAAATGTACCGCTCATATAACATTTTCCATCGATAAGCATCACCACTCTGTCGCTTGCCATTCGAACACAATTCATATCATGAGAGATAATCAGTGAAGTAGTATTATACTTATGCTGTATTTCTATCATTAATTCAATAATTTCTTTACTGGTAATGGTATCCAAACCAGTCGTAGGTTCATCGTAAAGAATAATCTCAGGTTTTAAAATGAGCGTCCTGGCTAATGCAACTCTTTTTCTCATTCCTCCTGATAATTCAACAGGCATCATATCAATTGTATGTGCAAGTCCTACATCTGCAAGGGCATTAAACACCATTCTATCAACTTCTTCCTGACTTACTTCAAGCCAATGCCTGCGCAGAGGGAATTCCAGATTCTCCCTTACCGTCATCGAATCATATAAAGCATTGCTCTGAAACAGAAAACCCACCTTTGCTCTTATCTGATCCAACTCGTCATGACCCATATCCAGAATATCCTGACCAAAAATATTTATGCTACCCTCATCTGGTTTTATCAGTCCGATAATACATTTAATGAGTACCGATTTACCTGAACCCGATTTGCCTAAAACAACTACGCTTTCCCCTCTAATCAATTCCAGATTAAAATCCTTTAAAACATGGTTATCTCCAAAAGATTTATACAATCCTTTAATTACCATAACTTTATTAGACTCCATGTCCTGTTTTAAGTCAGATCTCATAAAACTAATAGCCCAAAATATCAGTAACCTGTACGGCTAGTAGATCGATTATAAAAATGATCACGGATGAGACCACTACAGCAGAATTTGCTGAACGTCCTACTCCTTCTGTACCTTTACTGCTATTATATCCCTTATAACACCCTATAATCCCAACTGCAAATCCAAAAAAGAAGCTTTTTGTAAATGCAGGTAAAACATCTCCAAATGCCAGATTATCAAAAACCTGTGTCCAGTATAATGTAAAACTGGTATTAATATGAATATTAACTCCTAAATAGGCTCCATACAATGAAATAGCATCACCTAACATCACCAACACAGGAAGCATTAGTGTGCAGGCCAGTACTCTGGTTGCAACCAGGTACTTGAAAGGATTTGTCCCGCTTACTTCCATTGCATCAATCTGTTCAGTAACTCTCATTGACCCAAGTTCAGCTCCGATACTGCTCCCTATCTTCCCCGCAAAAATCAGGGCTGTAATTACGGGGCCAACTTCCCTGATGACTGCAATTGCAACAATAGCAGGTAACTGGGCCTCAACACCATAATCAGCCATTGAGGGGCGTAATTGCATGGTCAAAACCAGTCCCATAATAAATGCAGTCATACCAATCAGCGGCAAAGACTTATAACCAATTACATAACACTGTTTAAGAAATTCAGAAAACTCATAAGGAGGATTTAAGCCATGCCTGAAAAAACGCTGACTAAATCTGAACAACTCACCATTCAGGGTTAAAAAGGATCTTAAATCTGATTTTAATGACATGCTATTTATTGATTCAAAATACCATTTTTTTACAAAACTAATAATTGTATTAATGAGCAGTCTGATTGATGTCAATAAAAAAACTGACAAAACTCATATTTAAAACACTTAATTCCTTAAGTCGAAACAGTGCGTGAAACTATTTAATTTAATTTCCTATTACCCTGTCTGCAAGTGCTCTGACTGTTTGAACATTCCAACCATCAAACCTTCCGCGCTGAACTACCAGTTTATTATCTTCAGGATGTTGTAAATAGTAATGAAAAACGAACTTTCCTTTAGGATTATACCAGCCTACAATCTGACCAAACCGCAGGTCGTTAAAAATCAATGTATCCCGACGATTCTCCACTGTATAAAACTCCTGGGAGAATCTGATCAGTTTCTGAACGTCCGAATGTTTCATTAAGGGACTTATAAGTGAATCATTTCTTGGGAAATACTCAAAATCCATTGATTTACTTTTGTCGAACAAGGAACGAAAACCAACATAATAACCCTTATCATCCCCGGCTACTACATACCACAGCCAGTTTTGCAATGGAGCAGGAGTTGTAAAGTACCTGGTATAAGAAATTTTCTTTTCATGCAGGATTCTCCTGACATCTTTATCTATTACCCCTTTATTAATCAAACAATATAAGAGATATATTGAAGATAGTCCCAAGCCAAACTTCCACCAGGTTTTCTTCTGCTGGTTCTTCCCGCCCTTTAAATATAATAAAGCAATCAGAGCAATTCCCGGCCATACCGAGAAGAATGGATCAGCAACATAAATTGCATTAAAAGAAATTCTTTTATGGCTAAATGGCTCAAACCAACCTACTCCATAATTATTAAAAGCATCTATAAAATCATGAATAAATATCAGGGCAATAAAGAATATGGACCATTTTATTAAACTGATATTGTGTAATTTATGATAGCGTTCTGCAATTAATGCTAACATAATACCAGAAATCAAACAGAATAGAAAAGAGTGGGTAAAACCGCGATGAGCCAGCAAGTTAGATGAAGTATCCATCCAGAAAGAAGCAATAAAATCAATATCAGGAATACTCTGGGCTAATGCTCCCCAAAGCATTGCCTTTCTCCCTAATTGTTTGCCTGCAAAGGCTTCACCCATGCAGGCACCAAGGGCTATATGAGTAATCGAATCCATTAATTAAAAGCTCATAATTCCAGCATATTACTTAATACTTTTTAAACTTACAGGAGCTCCCCCTTTAGCCTTACTTTCATCAGCAGCTTCCATAAATGCGATTATCTCTAATGTTTCTTCTGGCTTGACCGGGCTTGTTCCTGTTTCAAAAAACTTGATAATCTGTTCCAGCAAAGGATCATAGCCTTTAAACTCACCTAAGATAACATTTGCCTTCTCTCCAAAAACACTTCCTCCAAAATCACTCGCAGCAACTTTTCCACCATAATTATAATCGCCATTGCGTATCCCCCTGAAACTACCTAACCTTCCATCATTCCAGACACCCACCACTACATCAGTATCTTTGGTATGTATTCTGGTCACCGTCTTACATCCTGTACCCATTATGGCAAGCAACAGTTCTACTCCATGTATACCATACCAAAATAAATCGGGATGTGTTTTTTCTATAATTGCCGGACTAAAAGTTTCGGCACCTAATACCTTACCGATTTTTCCAAACTTAATGTCAGAAATCCCTGTAATATATCTTAAGGAGGAGGAGGAAAATACAGGTGTTTTATATTGTTCTGCTGCAGCAAATATTGCCCGGGCATCAGCCAGTGAAGCCGCAACAGGCTTATCAATAAATACAGGTTTCTGGGCTTTTAATACCTGAAGTGCCTGTTCAAGATGTAAACGACCGTCATTCGTTTCTAATAAAACAGCATCTACTTTCTTTAAAAGCTCGTCTATGGAAGGTACTATCTCTACCCCCAGCTTTTTCACTTCTTCGGTATATCCCGGTATTCTTTCAACACTGGTAGCTATGTCATTACTTCCTTTGGGATAAGCCGCAATAATTTTATATCCGCCATAAACGGCAGCGGCATCGGAGGAATTTAATGTTTTAGTAAATGCTACCGAATGTGAGGTATCCAGACCAATAATTCCAATTCTTTTTGCTCCCATCACTATTAAAGTTTATCTCTGTTCTCATAAACCTTCATGATAGCATTGATTACATCGTCCATATCCTGAGTAGTACCCAGTAATGATGCAACACCTTCAAGAACCACCATCTCTTCATTACAAACCAAATCACAAACTGGCATTGTCATTTCCTCCTTATATTGTTTAAGCCTTGCAGGAGAATATAAGGCTTTATATTCTCTGAGTCCGATGATTTCGTCTACCCAGGGTTCAACATGAAAGCCCCTGGCAATATATGGGCTAAGATTAATTCCCTCAGCGGAAAGCGCTTTAAGGAATTTACTGCGATCGGCATTATTAAAATACTCTTTACGATAACTCATGGCATATTTATAATAGCCTGAACTTTCTGTTCCGGGATATTTTTTTTGAGGAACAAGCCCCGGAAATCCTTTAAGCTTTGCATCAAGATAGGCAGCATTTACATTTCGTCTTTCAAAACGTTCTCTGGCTCCGGAAATTTGTCCCATCAGGACGGCCCCTTCAAATTCATTCATACGGTATTTAGGTCCTATTGTCACATTAAACCCCTTACGGTTAGTACCATGATTCTGAACAGTAAAACATCTGTCCATCATGACTTCATCATTACCAATAATCGCTCCCCCTTCTCCACAGGCAATCTGCTTACTGGCCTGAAAACTGAAACATCCCAGATCTCCTATTGTACCTATTTGTTTACCCTGATATTTTGCAAAATTAGCCTGACAAGCATCCTCAATTACTTTCAGATTATGTTTCCTTGCAATAGCCATAATACGTTCCATATTGCATGGCATACCCATTATATGAACAGGAATTATCGCTTTTGTATTTTTATTGATCTTCTTTTCTATCTCATCAGGATCAAGCTGGAATGAATCCCTGTCAAGATCGACCAGTACGGGTAATGCGCGGCTGGTTAAAATAGCAGAAACAGTTCCAAAATCGCTGTATGGTGACGTAATGATCTCATCTCCGGGACCAAAATCCATAGCTTCAACCGAAGTCGCCAAGGCCTGCGTTCCCGATCCCGTACCAATACAAAGCTGTGTTCCCATTAAACGGGCGTATTCCTTTTCGAATGTTGCTACGGTTCCAGTTGGTGATTGAATACGGCTCCAGATACCACTTTTAGTTGTTTTCACAACCGATTCAATCAGTTTCTCATCGGCTATCATTTCAGGCCATTTGGGCCAAACCTTTAGCCTTACCGGAGTTCCTCCATGTATTGCTAATTTTGCTGCATTTCCAGAGGTATTTCCTAGTGCAGGAATCGTATTGGAAAAAGCAGTTGCTACTGTAGTAGTAGTTAGAGCAGCAATAAATTTTCTTCTGCTTAAGTCTTCGAATTTCATAAGATTATGTTTAGCCAGATTTCTGATTTGAGTTTGCCTTTCAAAAACCCTGATTAACAATTAATAAAAATCAGAGCTTTAATTATATTCTAATATAATAGAAACCGTGTACGTTACCGAATTTATTTGAAAATCCAGATGGTCTAATCAATTGAATAAGCACTTATTTAGATTTCCCGGAAAGAAGCTGATGAATAGCTTTCATTAAAACCCCTTCTGCTTCGGCGGTTACACCTGATGCCTGCCCTGTTTCATACCCACCCTGAGAATAGGCTATTGCATTACCAATATATCCTACTCCATAATCACCATAACCTGCAACCGTCACAAAAAGATCAGGACGTTCTGCTTTAGCAGCAAGCTGATACTCTACGAAAGGTTCACCTGGAAGATGAAGAATTCGCGCTTTTCCAATGCTAAGCAGGGAAATATCAAGTTTTTTACCGGCTTCCTGACGTCTTAACCAAACCAGTTTAGACAAATTATTAGATAAAAAAACAGGGGTTTGTGTTTTTAGTTCCGTTTCAAGCTTCTCTATACCCGCTGCAGGCTTTAAGATTACAGACGCAACATTCCATTTCAAAGAAGCTGAACTAATTGGATCAAGCCTGGTATTATCCCATGCACGTTTCATTCCATCAGCAAGCCTTTCTGCGAGGATTAGCCTGTTTTCCTTCGCACCGTCATTGTATTTTCCGGCGGTAAGATTACCTCCTGCTCCATTAAAATGTATATGCAATGCATCAGGAACGGCTAGTTGACGCATAAAACGTGCAATGCCCGGAAAATCAGGATTGGAAATACCTGTACGATAATAACTTTGAGGATGAGAGGCATAATAGCTAAGCACTGCCAGGGGTTTATCATTATTCCAGAAACTAATGAGGGATACCATTGGATCAATTAGTCCCTCTGGTGCTGCCCTTATAACAGAGTCTTTTGTTGCAGAGGTCCTGGTATACTTCACTTTTCCATCAGGGCCAAGAATACGGCGATTTGAGGCAACTTTATAGACCTCTGCCTCTCCGGTACCTAAATGAGTTAATGGAATAGCTTCAAGGACAGATTTGCGAATAGCCTTTCCCAGACGCTGAATCAGATCCCTGGCATAACTGCCTTCAAAAGCCAGGGTACTCAAACCCGCAGTTTTCAAGATATTTTCAGCACCAAAATCTGATGTTGGTGCATCATGCTGATGTATAGCATGAACTACTACCCTTGAAGGAATAGTACCGGCGGCTTCAGCCATAATGCGTTTAAATTCATCCTGGCTATCATTCGCAATACCGATCCAGTCAACCGAACAAATTACAATTGGATCTCCGGCTCCTAATATCACAATACCCTTTGCTCTTAAACCAAGGTCCCAGCTATTGATCATGGGATCATAAGTTAAATTACTCCCAACCGGCGGAGTAGCATCCAAATCGAAAGTAGCCAGTTTCAGTTGAGCCTGAACAGCTCCCGGAAAATCTCCCGCAGCAAATACAGAAATATTAAGCTCTAATAAAAAAACACTGAAACAAAAAAGGAATTGATAAACAGGTTTTAGAAGAATTCTCATGGTAATTATGTGCTGTTGGGAATCAGTTCCCGGGTTTTATTCGGTTTGACTATTAATATTACTTCAAAGACTTTGCTTTCTGTATTCTTACCAATCTCCTCTCAGTTTTGAGCAATTGGATAAAAACCTGAATTTAATTTCTGTAGAATGAGCTGTTCTCTTTTGTGAGTATATCGATCGGCATGAAATAAATCTTTTCAACAGGAGAAGAGAAAGCGAGGTGCTGATAAAGCGATATGAGTCCCCTGTAAGCTTGTTGCTTGGGTTTCTGACAAACCAAAAAATCAATCACCCCCTTATCCAGATATCCGATGTTCTCTTTCAGAAAATCATAACCAATCAAAATTACATCCTTCTTTGAACTTTCTATGAAATGAGCAACCTTAGAGACTCTTGAATTAGTTACAAAAACGATCCCGATATCATTATGTTCAGTAAAAGTTTTACTCAAAGACTTTTCTATTGATGCAAGATCTGTATCCCTGATATCAATTTTTATGATGCCATGCTTGTTCTTATGCTTATCGAAATAAGCCCTGAAGCCTTCCTCCTTTTTAAGCAAATGGTGATGATTATCAATCTCTCTGGATATATTGACGATCAGTATTTTATCACCATTTTTAATCAGATAGTTTACCAAATGGGCCGCAAGATAGCCACTATGGTACAGATTCGGACCAATATAGCTTAGGCTACCGCCATTGGGCAGGTCTGAGTCGATCAGTACATACGGAATACCTAAATCCATGCATTTATCAGTAAATTTTACAGACTCTTCAATAAAGGAAGGAGCAAGTAATATCCCGTCAGGTTTACTATCCAGAATAATCTTTGTTTGCTCAACGAAAGATTCGATCTTATTCTGATCGTAAAAGTATTTATCAATTATAATTCCGAACTGCTTAATTTCTTTGTCAGCCTGCTCTATCCCCTTTAATGGGGCATCCCAGAAACTGGTTTCCTTTGAAGTTTCAGGTATAAGTGTAGCCAGCCGAAGAATTTTTCTTGAAGCAAGCCTTTGTGCCAGCAGGTTAGGCTCGTAATTTAATTCTTCAATTATGCTAAGGATTTTTTCCTTAGTCTGTTTGGAAACACCTGTTCTGTTATGAAGTACTCTGTGGACAGTGGCTATTGAGACATTAGCTCTTCTGGCTATTTCTTTTA
>CAZGWG010000073.1:5533-16096 GCA_964529165.1 uncultured Sphingobacterium sp. | reverse complement strand
CTTTCTAAAACAAGATAAAAAACAGTACCTCGGCAAGATTTTATGTCGAACTCACATTATTTAGCTATTTTAATAACTCTGGAAAAAAGCCTAATCATTAAAATTTATTCTTGCAAAATCTTCCTACTTAAAACAGAGGAATATTCTCGATTTGAAAAAAGCAGTTCCATTTTAAGGCTATCAAACAGAGCAAAGATCAAGGAGCAAGGAATAAAGACAAGATCGATAGCTTCAAATAAAGTAGCCTTCCCATTTGCTCAACCCACTATCGGGTTGCTCCTTAATTCATTACCACCTCGACAATTTCATATCGATTTCAGCCGAAACAATGAATCTTAGCGGCTTGACTTACGGATATTTTGATTTTTACTGGCTTACGGCTTATATGAAATAAAGATGCTACAACTATTAAGTCTCTACTTTCTTCAATCCAATATACAATCAGAAACGGGAATCTACTTAAAGGAGCAAAACGCAAATCATTTCCATAACGTACCGGATAATGTAAAGGACTATGTTCTATAATTGAAAGATAATGAGATACCTCATTAATAAACTCATAACCCAACTCATTGCGCCGTTTCTCATACCATCGAAAGAATCATTTAATTCCTCCTCCGCAACCAGAAGAAGCTCTAAACTATATGCTATCATAATTCTTCCGGATCTCAGCCCAGGGACGTGAACTTAATCTGCCTGCCTGAAAATCACGTTTACGATTCAAAAGTTCTTCTAAATCAGCATTGTCTATTTCAAAGTCCTTATTCAGTGCCTCTCGTTCACGAATTTTTTCTTTTTCATTTAATCCGCTAATAGCTTCGATAAGTTGTTGAACAGACAATTTTACAACTATCATAATAATGGCCTTTATGTAAAAATACTTAATAACTCCAAAGCAGGCAATTATTATCGGGATTTATATTCTGCAACGACCTTATTAAGAATAATAATTCCTTACTGAATACCTGAGACAAATTTACAAATTTTCCTGACTCACAGTTCCCTGTTACTAATTGCTTTTTAAACGGAACAAAGAGCAAGGAATAACAAAACAATAATCTCAAATGAATCACCCTTCCCATTTGCTCATTTGCCCATTTACTCATTCTCAAATTTGCTCCAATCGACAAATCCTCTCCTTAATCCTCCCTTACCACATACAAATTCCTTCTCCCTGATTTAGAAAAGGTAAGTTTCCCATCATCATTGAGTTTCTTAAGTGCGGTTGAAATTTCTGAGGAATCCACCTGAACACCATAATTAGCGGCAAGCTCTTCAACTACCGATTCTACAAATCGTGGGGTGTTGAAAAATCCGGATTCAAGTAATTTATTAACTCTTAAAGTTGTGAGAGCCCTGTTTCTTCTTGCAGGAGGTAATTCATAGCGTGGTTTGAGCTCAATCTGGATATCAAATAATTCAGAGGGTTTTAATTCTAATGACTGGCAGATCGCAATGCAATGACTAACATATGTATTTCCTCCGTTTTCTATCGATGAAAGCGTATTGATACTCAGTCCGGTCATTAAGGATACATCATCAAGACTATAGCCCTTCTCTTTACGGTACTTCCTGATCTTTTCTCCAATCTGCTTAGCAGAATTATCGTCCACGTATTTTCCCACATAACAAATTGAAGAATCAGATATAATAATATTTTACAAACTATTTTGTAATAAATTTGTGTATGTCTTTCCATATACATACTTTTATTATACCAAAATTCTTAGCAAAATTATGGCAAGTAAAAACAAAAAAGACGAGATCAAAGAATCTGCTATTCGCAGTCTTCGTAACTTCTGTACATCTTATTCATTGAGAAAAAGTGATGAACTTCTCTGCCGATCCTTAACTACGCTGATTAGTGGGAACTATTCTGCTCTGAGTAATTTGACTAAAATACATCTGCTCGATTACTTTGAAGCTCTGGAAGAAGTACTGCCTGCTCTTTATGTACTCCAGGAAAAACTTAAGAATGTCCAGCTTCAGGAAGATATGGCGGATATCTACCCTGACCATGTATCATCTAAAGATCTCTTCGCTTCTTTAAAGCGGCATCCTGAATGATTCCAACCTGCCTCAGGATCACATAATCGCCCCTTATAATGATCCTGAATTCGCTAGGCAACACCACAATAACAATCATTGAACCGCATCCCGGCGCTAGCCCGGGAAAATCACTAACCATTAATTAAATGAAACCTGCATGAGCTTACCGCTCACAAACCGGAATGAATAAGCTCATGCAAGCTTCATAACCATTAAAAAAAACGATCTACTGATGAAAAAAACGATACTAACTATCGTACTGGCCGCGCTTTGGCCTGTACTGAACGGACTCTCTCAGGAAATCTCTAGAGTCAAACCTTTAATTATACTATCCGGAAAAATAACCAATGAAAAAGGAGAGGGCCTACAGGGAGCATCCATCAAAATAAAAGATAGTAAAATTGCTGTACTAAGTGACCCAAATGGTCATTTCAGACTTAGCGCAGTACCCGAGCAAACGGTGCTCCTGATTAGTTTCATAGGTTATCTGCCACAGGAAATTCCGGTAGCCGGCAAAGGAAATGAAATCAATGTCACACTGTTGCCGGATAGCAGACAACTGGAAGAAGTGATGGTCAGCACCGGATATCAGGAGATTCCGCTTGAGCGTGCTACAGGATCCTTTGCAAGTGTCAGTAAAGAGCTTTTTAACCGCCAGGTTTCTACTGATGTGATCAGTCGCCTGAAAGGAATTGCTCCTTCACTGTTATTCGATGAAAGAAGCGGTTCATCCAAACTGAGCATCAGGGGTCGCAGTACCATCTTTGCAAATGATCAACCCTTGATTGTACTTGATAATTTCCCCTATGAAGGTGATATCAATAACATCAATCCAAATGATATTGAGAACATAAGCATTTTAAGGGATGCCGCTGCTGCTTCGATCTGGGGAGCAAGGGCGGGCAATGGTGTTATCGTAATTAATACCAAGAAAGGACGTCTCAGCCAACCTTTAACTACAGAATTTCATACCAATCTCACTCAGATACAAAAACCCGATCAGTTCTATCAGCCCAGGATATCCAGCTCTGATTTTATTGATACGGAGATTCTCCTGTTTCAACGAGGTTTTTTTAACGCTGATTTGAATAATACTACAACCCGCCCCCCAATATCGGAAGTTGTGGAGTTACTGGACCGGAACAAAAAAGGACTTATCAGCAACCCGGATATGGAAAGCCGGATAAATGACCTCAGAGGGTATGATTTGCGGAACGATCTGGATGGGCTGATGTATCGAAAAGGAACCAATATTCAGAGTGCACTTAGCCTGAGAGGGGGAACTGAAGACTATACCTATTACTATTCCGCAGGGTTTGATAATAATCTGTCAAATGCCATTGGGAATGATTATTCACGTCTGACGCTGAATACCAGCCAAACCTTCCGGCCACTGAAAGGTCTGCAGCTTAATGCAACATTGAACTTCAGCCAGACGGGTAGTAATATAAACAACACCTTACAGGATCTGGTAACCGGAGGCCCCTCCGGCCGGGTTCTTTATCCTTATACCCGCCTGATTGATGAAAATGGAAATCCTTTAAGCATTACTAAAGATTATCGCAATTCTTATAAAGAGGCCGCTTTCCAGCAAGGCTATTTAGATTGGCATTTTCGTCCTGTAGAGGAATTAGAAATGCCTGGCCAGCGAATGAAGAATAACGATATCAGATTTTTAACCGGAATCAGATATCAGCTCGGGAAATTATTCAGTACAGACATCAAATATCAATATCAGCGTCAATGGGAGAATGGTAATTCCATGAATAGCATTGATTCTTACTATACCCGAAACCTGATCAATCGGTATACCAGTAATAATGTGAACGATTTAATCAGGAATATTCCCCTTGGGGGCATACTTGACCTTAGCCGATCGAATCTTGACAGCCATAATGGAAGAGCGCAACTGAATTACAATCATAATTTCAACCAACATTCCATTAACGCACTGGCCGGGATGGAAATAAGAGAGATTGCAACTGCTGCTAATAGCAACAGGGTATTCGGTTATGACCCGAATCTGGGATCTTCCGTTGCAGTAAATCCTACGACTTCATTCCCTCTTTCCCCAAATGGGAGTGGACTTATTTCAACCGACCCCTCTATCTCTGAGACACTTAACCGGTTTAGATCATATTTTACAAACCTTGCTTATACCTTACATAACAAATACATCTTCTCAGCCAGCGGCAGAATCGATCAATCGAACCATTTTGGAGTCAGCAGTAATCAAAGAGCTGTACCGTTGTGGTCAGCAGGGCTTAAATGGGATTTGGCATCTGAAAAATTCTACAAAATCAATTTCCTTCCAATTCTCAGGCTAAAAGTAACCTATGGTTACAATGGGAATATTGATAAAACAGTGACAGCCTTAACGACTGCAAACTTCACAAGAAACAGTCAAAATGGCTTACCTGCCGCCAATATTAATAATCCACCAAACCCGAACCTGAGATGGGAAAAAACCGGCATCCTGAATTTAGGTATTGAATTCGGCAGTAAAAATGGAAGGCTAAACGGCAACTTAGAATACTATAGTAAAAAGGGAATTGATCTGATAGGCCAAAGTCCACTTGATCCAACTTCAGGCCAATCAGCATTCCGGGGGAATGTAGCCAATATGAAAGGCAGTGGGTTAGACTTTGAGCTGCAAAGTGTCAATACTACCGGAAAGATCAGATGGGAAAGTAATTTACTTTTCAGCTATACCAGGGATGAAGTTACCAGTTACGCTATCAGCCCGACCTTCGCTTCTTATATGGCTGATGCGAGTCTCACAGGAAGTCAGTCCTCGTTCTCTCCAACTCCCGGCAAGCCTCTGTTCGGCATTTACAGTAAACAATGGGCAGGATTAGACCCTAAAACAGGAAATCCGATGGGTTATGTTCAGGGAGTTCCCAGCATGAACTATTCAGCATTGAACTCATCGTCCGGACAGACCGTGGATAGCCTTGTATTTCATGGCAGAGCTTTACCTCCTGTTTATGGAGCACTGAGAAATTCATTTCGTTTGAAGGGCTTCACTATCTCCGCAAATATTACTTACCGCTTCGGATATTATTTCAAAAGACGGTCGATCGAATACAGCACATTATTTACCACAGGTAGAAGTCATAGCGATTACGCTTTGCGCTGGCAAAAACCCGGAGATGAAGCCTTTACTTCTATTCCCTCTTTTCCCGCCGATAACAATAGTGCAAGAGATAATTTTTACCGGAATGCCGAAATACTGGTTGAAAAAGGTGACAATATCAGGCTTCAGGATATCAACCTGAGTTATGAATTGACAAATAAACAATGGAACAAACTGCCTTTTCAAAGACTGTCGATGTTTATTTACCTGAATAATGGGGGGCTAATATGGACGGCTAATAAACAAGGGATTGACCCGGATTATCCCGACATGAAGCTCAGTAGAACTATCGCCTTCGGACTCAGGGCAACGTTATAAATCAGTCCTTTAGACATATGAATACATGGTGATTCGAACCGAACCAGGAGGTGAAATTATTAAATCACAGTCCCTTTTCTGGCAGCAAGCAGATTCATCCCGCATGTGCGGGATGAAAAAACAATAAAATAAACAGATGAACCCGACATTATAAAAATAATCAGCTGACATACCGGGCAAGGATTATTTAAATCATTAACGGTTCTGTCTAACAAATGAAAACTATAAAAACAAACAGATGAAAATGAAACTTATTTATCCACTTATTGCAGGAATCATCTTATTGACTTCCTCATGCAAAAAAGACTGGCTGGATGCCAAATCCGATATTTCAACGATTGTTCCTCAAACACTTGAGGATATGAAACTGCTTTTGAACAATTCCGTTTTGAATACCAATTACACGGCAATAGGTGAAGCCTCCTGTGATGATATTGTTGTCAGCAATTCGGTTTTTAGTTCTTTACCCCTACTAGATCGAAATATATACTCCTGGCAGCCTGAAATCTTTGTTGGGACAACGCAAGTGCTCCAGTGGAACAATTGCTACAACCAGGTTTTTATCAGCAATGTGGTGCTGGAAGGTCTGGAGAAACTGAAAGTGAATACAATCCGCCAGGCCGAATGGAACAATATCCGTGGGCAGGCACTTTTTCACCGTGCTAAAGCTTTCTACGACCTCCATATTATATTTTCCAAGCCGTATAGCTTACAAACTGCAGCAAATGACCCTGGGATCTCAATCAGGCTCAGTTCAGACATCAATACTAAAACTGTGAGATCAAGCGTGCAGGAAGGGTATGAACAAATCAAAAATGACCTCAAAGAAGCTGTTAATCTGTTATATCCATTACCTAAGACAGGAACAGACCCATCTAAAGTTGCAGCTCTGGCATTACTTGCAAGGGTTAGTTTATCAATGGGAGAGTATGATGAGGCATTAACTTATTCAGGTCAGAGTCTCAATCTGTTTAGTACATTAATTGATTATAACAGCATAAACCCAGCAGCAGCCAACTCATTCGCTGCTTTTAACCCGGAAACTTCCTATTATGCCATACAGGCCTTAATAACCGTTCTGGCGAATGCGAATATCAGCCGGGAATTAATCAATACCTATTCAAACAACGACCTGCGGAAATCAGTCTTTTTCAAACTGAACACCGACGGGACTTATTCTTTTAAAGGAAGCTACACCGGAAGCGTTTTGCCATTTGGCGGCATTTCAACCAATGAGTTATACCTGATTCAGGCAGAATGTCATGCGCGCAAGGGAAACACTGCCGAAGCTATGAAACCGTTAAACACACTCCTTGTAAAAAGATTTAAAACAGGCACGTTCATTCCATTAACCGCTTCCAGTGCTGAAGCAGCATTAAATATCATATTAAAAGAGCGGCGAAAGGAATTAGTATATCGCGGGATGAGATGGCAGGATCTCCGAAGACTCAATCTGGAAGCCAGATTTGCAACAGAACTTAGCAGGGTAATAAATGGGCAGACTTATTTACTTGCTGCCAATGACTCCCGCTATGTGTTTCCAATTCCCAATTATATAATCGCTGCTACGGGCATCGCACAAAATCCAAGATAACTATGAAAAATAAATCTAGCCTAAAATTCCTGGTACTTGTTTTTAGCATATTATCTTATCTGCCTGTTTGGTCACAAACTAAAAGCAGTAAAGTTTTAGCAGTAGGTGACAAGCTTCCCGCAATCCAGATAAACAACATCCTGAATAGTAATAAGACTGTGAGAAAAATCCAGGATAATCCTGAAAAACACCTGATCATCGATTTTTGGAGTCCTTATTGCAGCTATTCTGTTAACTCCTTTAAGGCTCTGGATAGTATAAAAGAGCTCTTTAAAAAAGATCTGGAAATTATTCGTGTTACCAGGCAAACCGAGTTGGATCTCAGAAAACTGTTTGCCAGATCTGAAATTGCTTCCAATTCAAAATTACCACTTGTTTACTCTGACTCCACGTTAAGAGAATTCTTTCCCATTGAGTTACCTCATCAGATTTGGGTCGATAATAAAGGAGTAATCCGAGCAATTGCGAATCCACAGAATTTTACAGTTGAAAACGTAAAAAAACTAGTTCATAAAGGAGATTTAAATCTTTTACCAATGGATCATTTTCAAAATTTCGATCCTGGTAAAGCCTTATTCATGCAGGCTAATATGTCTTTTATGACTAATCTTGAACAGTTTTCTTATTACACCCGATACATAAACGGAATAAACCAGAAAGCAGGAAATAGCATTGATCCGATTACAAAAAAAGTAATCAGGAGAGCTTATTATAATATGTCGGTCAAAAATTTGATTAAACTGGCTTATGATAATTTCGGCTCAGGAGAGAAATATGGGGCCTTATCTGACGACAGGAGAATAGTCTATGAAAAAGGTGATTCAGAAAATTTTTTCACACCAACAGATAATAACCAATTAGTTGAATGGCAATGGAAGAACACCTATTGTTATGAAATTATGGTGTTGCCTGAGAATGCCGATAAGCTCCCCAAGATGATGCAGGAAGATCTTCAACGCTTTTTTAATATCAGCGTAAATGAAGAAACAAGGACAGTGGATGGATATGCCTTAATAGTAAACGAAAAAAATAAGATTCCCCTGTCCTCCGGAAAAGGACGAAGTTTAACCTTGTACAATCAGAAAAGTGGAATAACAACTCTGGAAAATCAATTGACAAAACAGCTTATTAAATCAATTGAAGGAAAATTGAGAAATACGATCATTGTGGATGAAACCAATTTCAAAGAAAGGATAATGCTAAACTATAAAGGAAAAGATACTTTTCAGGAAATGAGAGAAGAACTGAAGAAATTCGGATTTGATTTAATTCCCAAGAAAGTAGACACTAAAGTTCTGGTAATCAGGTAGCTTTTAAACCTAAAACAGCCCCTTAAATCGGGGCTGTTTTTAAATCATTGCTCTGGTCTCATGACTGGCTGAGATTGCGTTTCTGTATCCGGATCTCCATTTATATCAAGGTTATATTCCTTGGCACAAAAATCGTCTCCTCCAAGGCAACTAATTTCCGGATTCGCGATTGGAACATAAGGCGATGTAAGCAGATTTCCATCACGGTCTGTTGCAAACCAGCCGGTTACTAAATTATTCTCGTTCACGCTCTTATTTGAAAAAGCAAATGAGCTAAGAGCAAATGTTAAACCAAGCACTAAGGCCAAAACATTCAGATTAATTTTTAAGGTTTTCATGATTATATTTTTTTAACTATCGCCTACTCTATTAAAGGTTTTCGGCTTGTCCTTTTGGTATCAGATATCCAGTCTCCCGAGCCGGATATCAAAATCACTTATTTCACTGTATTTTTCCTGTCCTCCTTTCTTTTAAATTGATGAATAAAGTATAGAGCGTTAAGGCAAGAAAGAAGATATTAAGGAGCAGGTGCTGGATCCAGCTTAAATCTGCTATGATGCCGCCACAGGAACACGGGGTGTATCTGAATAGTCCCAGGATAACTGCAACTATGTATAAAGTAAAAAGACTCATTAAAGTCACTGAGATTATGATGCCTTTTAAACGGGTTGACCTGAAGGATAATAAGATGGCGGTCAGTATTTCAATACTGCTTATACTCCATAAAATGAACTTTGATAATGCTCGTGGAAATATCTGGTTAAGCATCTGTTGCTGGGATTCTCCAGCTTCTATTAATTTACTTACTCCGGAGTATATCCAAAGCAATACCAGTAGTGCAATTGCTAACTGGTTGAGTGTATTTTTTGTACCATGCGGATTCATAACCTAAAGTTCATTAGCGAACCGGTACAGAAAATGTTAAAGCAGGTACATTATCAGGGATTGCTTATAATTTAATGAAGTAATGATTATTAAAAAAAATCGATGAGATTATCACATTTTACCTCTTACTGCACTAAGTGTCTCTCTTGTTAATCCTAAATAAGAAGCTGCATCTGCAACTGAGATTCTGTCCCATGGAAACTTTTCACAAAACAGGGAATACCGTTCTTTGGCGTTATGAAATAACAAAGAACCCTTCTCATCACTCTTTCGTTTGGCCATTGAAAGTATTCCATAGCCCAGTGAATGAACCTCGGGATGTGCCAGTTGAAGCCGCAATACTTGTCTTCCACTCAATCCCAGCAGTACACTATCTTCAACCAGCTCGATATAACGGTCGGAAGGAGTTTTCCTGAAAAAACTTTCAGGAATGACCATGAGTTCATTTTCTTTCCAGAATGAGCTGATAATACATTTGCCCGAAGTTTCGTAATAATACTCTTTGGCAAGGCCATTCACGATGTACCAAATCTCGTCAGCCCGTTTACCGGGGCTGGCGAGAATCTGGCCTTTGGTGTATTGTACCCGGTAGGCTATATCGCGGATATAATTCTCTGTAGCTGAAGCCAGAGGATAAATCCGGTTCAGGAATTCAGCCATTCGATCAGTTTCCATTCCTATCCTTTCTTCTGGCCTTTGCTATATCGAATGCATGCTTTATAATCTGCCGAACAGTTCTCTTTATCTCGTCACGATGCTCCGCTATGTTCAGGTCGATACCACAGTAAGAGGTAACCGGTGCATGCAATATCATGTAATATATTCCCGCAGACAGGAGTGATCCAATGGCTCTGAAATTTATATTGCTGCCTTCAAAGTAGTCGTCGGTTAACTCCATGAATTTCTCGCCCAGATGCTCCCTTGCTGCCGAGATGCTTTTCATTAATTTGCTGCCGCTAATTTCCCAGATAATGAGCTGTTGCATTTCTGCCTGACTGTAAAAAAAATCAAATTGATTTTCCAGTATATTGGATATCGTTCTTGAAAGGTCATCATTAAGCGTCTCATCGCTCATTTTTTCTGAAGCCAGCATCCAGTAATCTTTTTCAAGTACATATTCTTCGATAAGTCTGTCAACCGTGATGAAGTAGCGGTATATCAGTTTTTTATCAACCTGTGCCTGCCGGGCTATCTTATTAACGCCCAGCCCCGTATAACCTTCTGTTCTGATTATCTCACCTACTGCATTAATGAGCTTACGCTTAGTGAGT
>CAZGWG010000073.1:0-5523 GCA_964529165.1 uncultured Sphingobacterium sp. | reverse complement strand
TCTTTATCTTTTGTATTATTTGGGATCGACAGGTCCGCCTGTCTTCTCAGGTGATCTTGTCCACTGTATTCCATTGTCTTAAGATTTAAATGGATCAATTATGAATAATATTTAACTTTTTACCTGCGTCTTCAAATGCATTAAGAGCCTGATCCAACTGCTCTTTGGTATGAGTGGCCATTACACTGGCCCGGACTCTCGCATTTTTCTTACTAACTGCCGGGTAAATGATAGGGTTAGTATAGATACCGGCTCTCATTAATAGTTCTGCCATCTGAGCAGTTATCGCTGCATCACCGATTTTTACCGGAACAATAGCTGATTGGGACGGGCCTGTATCGAAGCCCAGGCTGTCGAGGCCGCCTTTGAATTGATTAATATTCTCCCATAATTTATCTTTCCAATAAGGTTCTTCGTCGAGTAGCTCAATTCCACGGATAATTCCGGCTGCCGCTGGGGTGGAAGTGGCCGAAAACAGATGTTGCCGGCTTTGGTATTTAAGGAAGTTGATCAATTCCGGAGAAGCAATTACATATCCTCCGACATTTCCAAAAGTCTTGCTAAAGGTTCCGGTAATTAGATCTGCCTCCGGTATAATCCCATACATTTCCATGGCACCTCTTCCGGTATTCCCTACCACACCTACACCATGTGCATCGTCAACGGCTAAATAAGCGCCATAATATTTGCATAATTCAAGGATCTTATCCAGAGGGGCGGTATCCCCGTCCTGTGAATAAACACCGTCTACAATTACCATTTTGGTTCGGTAAGCATCCCTGCTTAATTTCAAAGCCCGCTCAAGAAGATCCAGCCTGTTGTGCAGGAATACTTTCAAATTTGTGAGTTGACAGCCTTCATATACACTTGCATGAACTGCCATATCTACAATCGCAATATCCTCCTTCTGCAGCAGACTCATTAAAGTAGCACTATTAGCCGTATAGCCGGTCGTATAAATAATTGCACTTTCCCGGCCAAAAAATGCAGCGATCTTTTCCTCGAGCTCTTCATGATAGCTGAATTGTCCGCCAATCGCAGGAGATGCACCGGCACCGGATCCAAACTCCTCTATGCTGGCAATAACGGCAGCTTTAACTTCAGGATGTTGGGTAAAACCCAGGTAATCATTAGATACAAAGCTTACCATTTTACGCGCCTGCCGATAGCCTCTTGAAGCAATATTCATTTCCGGCCCACAAGCGCTTGAGGAAATAAGACGGTAATTAAGACGTCCCTTACCATCCAGGTAATTAAGATAGTTTTGAAATAGACCGGCGCGTTTCCACGCATCCAGCCCTTCCACATTTTCAAAGTCTTTGAAACTTGCAGTGCTAAATTCAATTTCCATAAGGGTTATGTTTTAGGTTAGGTAATTAAATCTAATAGCAATTATTGAAAATGGTGGTGACATGAGTTACATTTTTAACTGGAATTCCTTACTTGCAAAATGAAAGAATTCAACATGTCACCATATTTTATTGAGTTAGCAACTAATTTCGACAAATTTCGCGCTCCCGTTATCTAAGGGTTCTTCATATTATCTGAACAAAACCTGAGGCTTATACATGGCTTAATACGTTTTTTCAGGGTTTTCCTTAATATCAATACCCGGCTTGCTCCAACAATTAAGCTTCAGATTCTTATTGAAGGGCATCTGCCCGGCGAACCTGCTCCTGCTTCTACAGAATGTTGGCTGAACAATCAGGACTTGAGGAAAATGCTTCACTTAAACCATCGCACCCTTAAATGTCACCACCTTGAAGGAACGATAAAATATATCCGGTTTAATTGTAAATACTATTACCGCAAAAAAGATATTCAAGAGCTTATCAATTGCATTTAGCTGCAATCATTTGCGCCTGCCGGGGATAATCAGGTCAGGATTGCTGGATTCAATAAAAATGAACAAATAGGGATTTAAATTCGATTAGAAAGCCTTTTTGAGCAACAGATCAAAGATCCTGGACGATGAAATACCAATTTGACAGTAACAGGTTTCAATCAGAAAAACGGTAGCTGTACCTGAACAATGGATAACAGGCATCTATTACAGAAATTAAAGAATATAGAAGAGAATCAGGAAAAAATTCTCTTCTATATCCGTATTCTGGCTGAGCTAAACCCTAAAACCAAGGGCCGCCTACCTGAAATTCTCTATAATGATCAGGAAGTGATGTTTAAACTAAGTTGGAGTAAAAGTACCCTGAAATGCCTCCGGGCTGATGGATTACTCCGCTTCAGGAAGATTAAAATAAATTCTATTACCGGGAAAAAGATGTCTTCTTCATGCTTTTTCCGGAAACAAGTTCAGACTGAATAGTGTTGTCTGTTACCAGTTGTCTGAACTATGATTCAGATGACTAATCTAATTATTATGACTATTTACAATCAAGCTAATCAGTCTAATCAAAAAAATCACAGTTCAGACAAAATAAGGAAAAGTGACCCAATAGCTATCCTATCGGATCTCAACTAATCAAAGTTTCACTTGCGTATTCCCGCCTTTACTTAATGAGATATCTATCGGCTCATTTGTCTTCCAGGCACCTCTGGTAAAGTCAGGAACATCTATGGAATTGGAGCGGTTCTTAACCGACCATTCACTCAATGGGAAAATAGAACTCCATAAAGCCGCATCATACACATCCTGATCGACAGGCAGACCATTACGAAGACAGTCGATATTATGCCAATCCATTAAAAAGTCCATTCCTCCATGACCACCGACCTGTTTTGCCAGTTCCCCAACTTTTCTTACGATAGCAGGTTCGTATTTCTTTTCAAGTACTTTAAACTCCTCTTCAGAGATCCAGCCTTCATGGCTCGTAGAGATCTTGCCCGGAAGTGGATATTTCAGAGCAGTACCCTTGGTTCCACTTAACAAATGTATTCTTGAATACGGACGTGGGGAGGTTACATCATGTTGTAACATGATTGTTTTACCTTTATTGGTCCGTATGGTGGTGGTATTCATATTGCCGTTAAAAGGCTTACCAACAAATTGCTTGTAGATATCGTCGCTTGCAGCAAGTTTCTTTGCTGTATCACCCATCATAAAATCATTTGTTGAAACAGAAACCAGGTAATCCATTTTATCACCCCGATTGATATTCATCACCTGACTTATCGGACCCAGGCCATGCGTTGGGTACAAATTACCTTGTCTGCTTGCATCCATTCTAAGGCGCCAGAAATCATAATATTTCTCTTTTGAGAAATCGCCGGCCAAAAGATCATGAATATAAGCACCTTCAGCATGAACAATCTCTCCAAAAAATCCCTGACGAGCCATATTTAATGTAAGCAACTCAAAAAAGTCATAACAACAGTTTTCGAGTATCATACAATGCTTTTTATTTCGCTCAGAACTTTCTACCAGTTGCCAGCATTCCTCAATTGTTGTAGCCGCAGGTATCTCAGTACAAGCATGTTTTCCATGGTCCATAGCATAAATAGCCATTGGTGCATGCAATGCCCAGGGAGTTGCAATATATACCAGATCGATATCATCACGCTCACATACCTTTTTCCAGGCTTCCGGATTTCCGGTAATCAGTTCGGGTTTCTGGCCTGAAGCTTCAATACGCTTAAATGCGGCATTAGCCTTTTCAGGTCGCAGATCGCAAATTACTTTGATCTCAACACCACCAATTTTACTCATTCGCTGAACCGCACCTGATCCCCGGTTTCCTGTACCTATAAAAGCAATCCGTACGGTTTCGAGCTTGGGAGCAGCATAACCAGACATATTAAACTTCTGCTTAGGATCCCACATTAAATCCGGGATTTCCGGTTTCTCTGAAAGCGTCCCGGCTAAGGCAGGACCTATTCCTGATAATGCTGTTGTCATTCCGGCAAAAGCCGGAACGGCGAGTTTAATAAAGTCTCTTCGATTATTTTTCATCGGATAATGTTGTTAATAGAACATGAGGAGAAATTTAAGAAGAATTTTTATTGAACGTACAGAAGGTCATGAATAAAATATTAATTAGTGTAAATATTTTGATAAAAAGTGTAATTTAATATCACAAACAGCCAGAACAAAAGAAATGAAAAAGCAAACCGGAACAGTAAATACTTCAGAAGCAGGTAAACCCCAAAGGCTGTTATCCATTGATGCATTAAGGGGATTTGATATGCTCCTGATAGCTGGTGGCGGAACATTTCTGGTTCTGCTTGAAAATAATACCGGCTTAGCCTGGATTGACTGGATTGCAGGTCAGTTGAAACACCCTGCCTGGAATGGCTTTACCTTTTATGATTTTATTTTCCCGCTTTTTCTTTTTATTGCTGGCGTATCCATGGCCTTTTCATTGAGTAAAGGTATAGAAACGGGCCTGTCGAAAACCGAATTGTATAAAAAAGCATTCTGGAGAATGCTCATTTTAATCCTACTCGGGATTCTTGATAAAAATCAGCCTGTCACATTTTTTGAACCCAGTCAGATCAGGGTTGCCAGCGTATTGGGGAGGATTGGTGTTGCAGGATTTTTCGCCAGTTTATTGTATCTGAACTTCTCCCGCCTTCATAGAATCTTCTGGGTTGCCGGAATTTTGCTGTTCTATTATGCAGCCTTATTCCTGATACCTGTCCCCGGTTATGGCCCGGGAAACTTAAGCATGGAGGGTAATCTTGTTGGCTGGATTGACAAAAATTTCCTGCCGGGACGGCTCCTTCAGAAGATTTATGATGAAAACGGACTCATCACTCAATTACCAGCTCTTTGTCTTACTGTAATGGGGTCCCTTGCAGGGGACGTCCTGCGCTCAGAACAGAAAGAGGGTAAAAAACTACAGATTCTCTTGCTGACAGGTATAGCAGGAATAGTTATCGGACTTTTTTGGGGCCTGCACTTCCCGATCAACAAGCACCTCTGGTCAAGTTCTTTCATTATGCTCACTGGAGGAATGGCCTTTTTGATACTCAGTCTTTTCTATTATATAATCGATGTCTTGAAATATCAACGCTGGGCATTCTTTTTTCAGGTAATTGGAATGAACTCTTTAACTATTTATCTGGCCTATCACTTCATTGATTTTGAACACACCTCTCATGCACTTTTCGCAGGACTATACGCTCCATTACCCGAACAGTTTCATGATGCACTTGAAGCGCTCGGCGCCCTGATTTTGATATGGTCGATGATGTATTTTTTGTACAGGAAGAAGATTTTTATTAAGATCTGAGTTGTAAGGGATAAGTTGTGAGTAATAAGTTTTAGGTTGTACGTTTTAGATTCTGCTCTTGATTTGACAATCTACTCATTATTGTATTTACTTATTTGCTCATCGACACATCGTTGCAGCATCTCTCAACCCTCTCCTTTGGAGAGGGGCAGCACTTTACCTGAAACCAGGTAGCTCCGTACATAGGGTGAGGCTCTAAATTTGCTAATTCTCTAATCAGTAGTGTCCGGGAAAAATTGAAAATATAGAAATAGTTATCTTATTCTTAACTCATAATCATTCTCTTTTCTTTTCCTGCAGCAGAAAAGAAACAAAATGCCGCCGCTGCACCTGA
>CAZGWG010000072.1:0-16139 GCA_964529165.1 uncultured Sphingobacterium sp. | reverse complement strand
AATGAATTTGTTAGGTATTTGTGAGTCTCATATGAGACTACCTCTTGTCAAAATAAGTGATTCAACCGAGAATAAAATCAAGGAACAATTGGAGTTACTGAACTTACTGTAAGTCGAATCATATTCAAACAAAAAAGGCCATGCTATCTGAAACATGGCCTTTTTTGTTTGAATTGCAAAATTATTTTTTCTTAGCAGATTTTGCCGCTTCTTTGTTCTTCAAAGTCTGAACCTCAAGACGAATAGCCTGCGCCAGGTTCTTTAAATCTTGCATTCCTTTTCTTACACGAGTACCAGCAGCGCTGTTTGACTTATTGTAAAACTTCTCAGCATCCGCTTCCAGTGATTCGAATAAATTTTTTGCTTCAGTGAATTTTTTCATGTGTTTACTCCTTTAGTTTTGAGGTTAGTGTTGTTTACTGTAAGCTAATGTAAAATGTTTTTTCCATAAAAAGAACAATTGAAATAAATAAAACCTTGCGTTTTTGGCGTTTTTTTCCACATTTCAGGCAGTTATGCACAATGTTTTCACATTTTGAAATATTAATTCCTTATAATTCAATGATTTACAAATTTCATAAAACAAAAATGCCCTTAGAAGCTATCTAAGGGCACCTTTTTTCGTTAAACTTCTGTTAAAACTGATCAGAAAGCGCTATGCTCCAACCGCACTTTTTTCTTTATAATGTCCTTTTTTCAATTTTTCTGCAAGTTCACTATAGGCATCAAGTGTACGGTTCACGTCCTCAAGTGTATGAAGAGCTGTCGGAATTAGGCGAAGCATAATCAATCCCTTTGGTATAACCGGGTACATAACTATTGAACAGAAGATACCGTAGTTCTCTCTGAGATCCATTGTAATTGCAGTTGCTTCCTGAAGCTCTCCCTGCAAGAAAACAGGAGTTACCATTGTATTAGTGACCCCAATATTAAAACCTCTCTCCTTCAATCCATTTTGCAGACTTGTAGCAATGAACCATAATTTCTCTCTCAACTCTGGTTTGCTTTTCAATAGCTCTAGTCTCTTCCTTAAACCGATCACCATTGGCATAGGCAATGATTTCGCAAAGGTTTGGGAACGCATATTATAGCGAAGGAAATTAGTGATTTCTTCTGTTGATGCAATAAATGCCCCAATCCCAGCCATAGATTTGGCAAAGGTCCCAAAATATATATCAACACCTTCAACACATCCTTGAGCTTCATGAGTTCCTGCACCTGTTGGCCCCATCGTTCCAAAACCATGTGCATCATCTATTAGAAGACGGAAATTGAATTTTGATTTCAGGTTCACAACATCTTTAAGTCTTCCCTGGGCTCCTGACATTCCGAATACTCCTTCTGTAATCACCAGGATAGCTCCGCCTGTATTTGCAACCCATCTGGTTGCTCTTTCAAGCTGCTTTTCAAGGCTTTCCATATCATTATGGGTATAAACAAAACGTTTCCCCTGATGAAGACGAACTCCATCAATAATACAGGCATGTGATTCGGCATCATAAACTATAACATCATGTCTGTCGATCAAAGCATCAATAGCCGACATGATTCCCTGATACCCATAGTTCAGTAAGAAAGCATCCTGTTTCCCTACAAATTCAGCAAGTTCTCTTTCCAGTGCTTCATGATGATTAGAATTTCCTGACATCATACGGGCGCCCATCGGATAAGCAAGTCCATACTCTGCTGTTGCGTCAGTATCGGCTTTACGAACTTCCGGATGATTGGCAAGTCCTAGGTAATTATTCAAACTCCAAATCAGGTGTTCTTTACCTCTGAACATCATATGCGGACCTATTTCCCCTTCTAATTTAGGAAATGAGAAATAACCGTGGGCCATTTTCTGGTGCTGACCCAGAGGTCCCATATTTTTCGAAATTTTATCAAATAAATCCAATTGGTATAATTTTATTGTAAGCGGTTCTTTGCTGCAAAGTTAATATTTAGTGCTGTGATTAACAATTTTAGATGCGAGATATGAGATATGAGATGTGAGATGTGGCATGTGAGATAATAGGACCGGATTCTACTGTCTGATTCGGGTTCAACCGGGTCCATGATTAATAGAAAAAGACAGGAATTGACCTGTCTTTTTCTATTAAATATCTGTCATCAGTGGTAAGTAAATAGTACTGATATGAGATGAGGTCTTAATTTTTAACTTCCCACCCGATAGCTATCAGGTCTCCACTATCAATTAATCAACGTTATCATGCAAAAATGAATTATTAGGCCTGATCTCTGTGATTCCTTCTTCAACACTAAGAGTGAAGCGTGAAACCTGAGATTCCGAAGAATGAGGAACATCAGTAAGAGACATTTGCTTACGCTTATAAGCAGGTTCATTTTCGAGCTCCTGTAGTCCATTAGTTGTACGGAGTTTCATACTGAGATCCTTCAAGCGAAGTATTCTTTCTTTAGACTTACGTAACTGTTCTTCTATAGACTCATCGGTTTTATTTTCATCAGGATTGAATACTACTTCAGGAATTTTTTCTTCTTCAATTTCAGCAATCGGTTGAGCTTCTACTCTGATTTCCTCAGTTTTGAGCTCAAAGTCAAATGAAGACTCAATAGGAGTTGATTCCTGTTTTGCCGAAATTTCATCGCTTAAGGTATGACGAATAAGGTTCGCGTCTTCTACCCTTTCTTCCTCTACTTTTGGAGCACTTTGAAAATAGCCCGCAAACAGATCTACCTGACTTTCTTCCCTGGTTTTAAGTACAGGCACATTCAACTCTTCATTTTTTACTTCAATGAAGGTGTTTTCCTGAACTGGCTTCACCAATGGTGCCTGCTCAGGAGTTAGAAGAGATACTTTACGAACCTGGCTCTTTTCAACCTCACGCTCTTCTCTTGTTTGAAATCCTGTAGCGATAATAGTTACTGAAATCTTTTCGCCAAGGCCTTCATCTGTGCAGTTTCCCCAGATCAGATCGGCTGCAAGTCCAGCTTCCTGCTGAATGAAATCAGTGATAATGCTCACCTCATCCATTGTCACTTCTTTATCACCTGAACTGATATTCAACAAGATATAACGCGCCCCTTCAATTTCATTATCTTTAAGCAGAGGAGATGCTAAAGCTCCTTCTACTGCCCTTAATGCCCGGTTTTCACCTTCAGCAGCATAGCTTCCCATGATAGCGACTCCGCTTTCTTTCATCACAGTGCGCACATCCTTAAAATCAACGTTTATATATCCCGGAATAGTAATAATCTCGGCTATACCCTTGGCAGCAGTTGTTAAAATATTATCAGCTTGTGCAAATGCAGAACCCAGAGTAAGATTCCCGAAAATCTCCCTTAAACGATCGTTAGAAATAACAAGGTAAGAATCCACATACTTTTTAAATTCTTCCAAGCCTTCCTCTGCCTGAGTTTTCCTGCGCTTTCCTTCAAATGAGAAAGGCGTAGTAATGATACCGACAGTTAAAATATCCATTTCTTTAGCTGCTTTTGCGATGATCGGACTGGCACCAGTTCCGGTACCGCCACCCATTCCGGCAGTTATAAATAGCATTTTGGTGTTGGTACCCAGCATCCGCTTGATATCATCAATATTCTCAATGGCAGAGTTCTTACCGACCTCCGGGATAGATCCTGCCCCCATTCCCTCTGTTAAGCTTGCACCTAACTGAACTTTATTGGGAATAGGACTTAGTTCAAGAGCCTGCGCATCAGTATTACAAATAATGAAATCAACACCTGTGATTCCCTGGCGGTACATATGGTTTACAGCATTACCGCCGCCGCCACCAACACCAATTACTTTGATGATTGATGACTTTTCTTTTAACATTTCAAACTGCATATTCTTAAATTATCAGTTGGGTAAATCTTGTTCATTCTTAAACAGTTTACACTGTAAAATTAGCCAATTTTAAATGGGGCGTTCCCTGAATCATACGATTGTTGGAAACTCCTCCTTTGTGGAAAATTAATTAGTATAATCCTCATCCTTGATATCATCCTTAATGAATTTGGTGCTCGACTGCAATATCCATTCAAACATCCCCTGTCCTTTTTTAGGTTTCTGAACAGTCTTGATTTTTTCGACAGGAGCACCAACTGAAACTATTGATTCTTCTATAAGTTCAGCCTTCTGTATACCTTTGATCAGCAAACCTATACCGGTTGCATACATTGGGCTTTTTAATTCATCATATACATTTTTTGGAAGCACGTCATTCTTTGCCAAGTGCTCATTCGGATAACCGATACGGCTATCCAGTCCTGTAACAAATTCGACCAACTGCGGCAAATGCTTTAGCTGAGCCCCTCCTCCTGTAATCACGATTCCGGCAATCAACTTTTTCTCATATCCTGAGGATTTGATTTCATAATAGACATGTTCAATAATCTCTTCCATTCTAGCCTGAATTACATAAGCAAGATTTTTCACAGATATCTCCTTAGGTTCCCTACCTCTTAATCCGGGAACGCAGATGATCTCATTCTCTTTATTTTCCTCAGCAAGTGCCGAGCCAAAACGGGTTTTTAATAATTCAGCCTGATTACGCATTACAGAACATCCCTCACGGATATCTTCAGTAACACTATTACCACCAAAAGGAATAACTGCTGTATGACGGATAATTCCTTCATGAAATATAGCCAGATCAGTAGTACCACCACCGATATCAACCAGAACAACCCCCGCTTCTTTTTCCTCTTCGCTCAGCACCGACTCAGACGATGCAAGCGGTTCAAGGATTAGTTCCTGAGTTTCGAGCCCTGCATTTCCCACACATTTCAGAATATTTTTAACTGCACTCACATGACCGGACAAGATGTGAAAATTAGCCTCAAGACGAACACCTGCCATACCGATAGGATCCTTTATACCTGGTTCATTATCGACTGTAAATTCCTGCGGCAATACATGAATGATCTCTTCACCAGGAGGCATTACCAGCTTGTACATATCCTCTATTAACTTATCAATATCTTTACGCTGAATTTCGGTGTTCAACTCTTTACGGGTCAGGATACCGCGATGTTGGAGACTCTTGATATGCTGACCGGCAATTCCAACATTTACAATCTTTACATCAACATTCGATTGGGCACTGGCCTCTTCAACCGCTAGAATGATTGCTTGCACGGTTTTCTGAATATTGGAAACTACCCCACGGGTAACTCCCGCAGATTCGGCTTTACCCATACCCAAAACTTCGATTTTACCATGTTCGCTCCTGCGACCAACGGTAACACAAATCTTAGTTGTACCTATATCTAAGCCGACAACAATAGGTGAATTTTTGGCTGAAGCTGAGTTAATTTGATCCATATTCATTGTATTAAAATTTATTAGTTCTGAGTTTCTTTTAGTGTATCAGCAATTTGTTTATTTCTGTCAATCACAATTTTACTGGTATCAATAATGTTCTTTTCACAAACAATCTGATTGGCATATTTCAAATTGATTGATTTGTAAGCATCCCAACCTACCTTGGGAATTGCCTTTTTATAAAACACAAGCAGGTTCCTGAATTTAATCTGAAGTGAATCTGCACTGCCTAGAATAATTTTATGACCTCCAACCCGTGGTACCATTTCAATATCTCCTTTCAGGTCAACAAAAAGCTGCTCGATCTGATTATCCCATAAAGAATCACTTTTGATATAAAGTGCAGTACGGAAAAGATCCCTGGCCATGTCCGTTTTAAGTGTATCGACCCTACCAGTAAAGTCTTCATCTATTAAGCCACTCGCCACCAATACCTTTGCTGTATAATTATCTGAGAGCGGAATTTTATTCCCATTACCATCAATATAAAAATGAAGATTAGCCATATTCACCACTCTCAGAACCGGCTCTCTTTGCCTGATCTGAACATGAATAACTCCTGTCATATCTGCATAGACCTTAGCAAACTCGATGAAAGGATTTGCCTTCAGGGCATTCTCAAGCTTATGAATATTGATTTCATTCAAATCCTTTCCCACCATAGCCCCTGCATTTTCCATTAGTATTCTGTCTACCTCATCCCGCTCTATAAAATTGAATTGACCCGGCAGTAATACCTTTACATCTTTACACTTTAATGTACTTTTCTTTATCTCAATAAAACTCATCAGCGTAATCAGTCCACCCAGGCTAATCAGCCAGAGGAAACTAAATAAAATCGCACGCCAATTAATTTTTTTAAGCATTTTTTAAGATTTCTTTCAATGGTGTTATTAGAGTATCGATATCTCCAGCACCAACCGTTAATAGCAATTCAGGTTTCTTCAAGCTGATGTAATCCAATACTTCTTCTTTTGATAATATCTGCTTTGCATCAATACTTACTTTATCCAGAATCAGCGTCGAACTAACTCCTTCTATTGGCAGTTCTCTGGCAGGATAAATATCAAGCATGATTAGTTCATCAGTCATACTTAAGACTTCCGAAAAACCTTCCGCGAAATCCCTTGTGCGTGTAAACAGATGCGGCTGGAAGATCGTAGTCAGTTTTTTACCTGGATACAGAGTCTTTACGGCTTGAATACAAGCCCTTAATTCTTCAGGATGATGTGCATAATCATCTATGTAAATATGCTTCGGCTCCTTTAGAATATATTCAAAACGCCTTTTCACACCCAGGAAACTGGCCAATGCTCTTTTAATTTTATCCGGATCAATACCCAGGTGTAATGCCACTTCGATAGCAGCAACAGCATTTTCTATATTATGCAGCCCGGGTAAGCCTAACTGGATATTTTCAAGCACGATATTCTCGTTCTTAAAATCAAAATAGAAGCTTCCATCCTGCACTTTGACATTGACTGCCTGAATATCTGCCAGCACATTTGCTGAATAGGTTTTACCTCCGCTAAGATCAAGCCCCTTTTTGAAAATCAGTTTGCCACCTTCTTTGATCTGGGAAACGAATTGTCTGAAGGATTCAACAAGATGTGAACGGTCACCATAAATATCAAGATGATCTGCATCCATTGAGGTAACAATTGCAACATCCGGGTGAAGAGTGAGGAAAGAACGATCAAACTCATCCGCCTCTACTACCATGGTATTGTTATTACCAAACAATACATTCGAATCATAATTGCTTGCGATTCCGCCAAGAAATGCAGAACAATCATACCCACTATCTTTAAGAACATGGGCAATGATGCTGGAGGTAGTAGTCTTGCCATGAGTACCGGCAACGGCGATAGTATACATACCTTTGCTAATGATACCCAAAACTTCCGAACGTTTTTTAAGGGCAAAGCCTCCCGACCTGAAATAATTTAATATTTTGGATTCTTTAGGAACTGCGGGAGTATAAATAATCAAAGTTTCAGGATCGTTTTCAAGAAAACTGACCTTCAGATTGTCCTCCTCGTCCTGATAAACGACAGAAATACCCTCATTTCTAAATGCTGAAGTAAGTGGTGTAATGGTTTTATCATAAACACATACTACACATCCGCGTTTTTTAAAATAACGGGCAAGTCCGCTCATACCGATACCGCCGATACCAATTAAATAAACTCTTTTAATATTCTCCAGTTCCATATTGTTCTATAAAAAACTCAGGTTATCCCTGCGCAATTCTTAACACTTCTCTTGCAATCACTTCATCCGCATCGGGTAAAGCCATTTTACCTATGTTTTCAGAAAGCGCTTTACATTTATCATTGTTATTAATCAACAATAAAGCTATATCGATCAGCTCAAGTTGGGCCATTGAATCTCCAACCATAATAGCAGCACCATTCTCAACCAGAGCAATTGCATTTTTTGTCTGATGATCCTCGGCCACATTAGGTGAAGGGACAAGAATTACAGGCTTTTTAACTGCACACAGTTCAGCTATGGTACCTGCCCCTGCCCTTGAGATTACCAGATCAGACGCCGCGTAAGCCAAATCCATCCGGTGAAGAAATTCGAGCACTTTAATATTTGGATGCTCTTTCCCTTTCAATTGTTCAATTACCGACTGATAATAATATTTACCTGTCTGCCAGATCAACTGCACATCGGCGGCCAGGATTTTCTCAAGCCCCAAAAACATACTTTTATTCAGTGTACCTGATCCCAGGCTCCCTCCGGTCAGGAGAATAGTCTTTTTATGCGGAGACAGACTCAATAATTCTGCTGCGGCAAAACGCTTATTTTCGACATCAACGGCTTCTTTCCTGATTGGATTTCCGGTTATCCTTATTTTCTCAGCAGGGAAAAATCTTTCCATTCCATTAAAAGCTACGCAAATAAGTTCTGCATCCTTACCCAGAATCTTATTGGTTATTCCTGCAAATGAATTTTGTTCCTGAATCAGATAAGGTATTTTTAGCTGTGAAGCTGCATACAATAAAGGACCGGAAGCATAACCTCCAACACCCACTGCAGCATCAGGCTTAAAATCCCTGATTATTGATCTGGCCTTAATCACACTTTTTAATAATTTATAGGGTAGCAAAATATTTTTAAGGAGGGAACTCCGCTGAAATCCCTGAATATCCAATCCGATAATTTGATATCCGGCAGCCGGAATTTTCTCCATTTCCATACGCCCATTGGCGCCAACAAATAGAATTTCTGTGTTGGGATCAATTTTCTTAAGCGCATTCGCTATCGCTACAGCCGGAAATATATGTCCGCCTGTTCCGCCTCCGCTTATGATTACTCTTTTTCCCATTACCTAATTCCTTATAACCAGCTAAAAAAACTTCTCTGATTATCCCATTGCGGGTATTTCGCCAATAATTACTTTATCCTTACTCTTATTTTTCTTTTCCTCTATATCCCTGCTCACACTCAATATAATTCCGAAAGCCACACTTGTAAACAATATGGATGTTCCACCCATACTAACTAACGGCAGCGGAACCCCTGTAACCGGGCCTAAGCCAACTGCTACAGCCATGTTCGCAAAGGCCTGAATAGTTAAACTGAAACTCAGACCGGCTGCCAGCAACGCTCCAAATGCCTTGGGGCTGTCGGTTACAATCAATACACAACGATATAGAAAAAGCAGATACAACAGAACTAATCCAACTCCGCCAACCATCCCATATTCTTCGATGATTAAAGCAAAAACAAAATCTGAGTAGGGATGTGGCAGGAAATTACGCTGAGTACTATTACCCGGCCCTTTTCCAAAAATTCCTCCTGTTGCAATTGCAATTTTAGCCTGATTAGCCTGAAATGCTTTATCAGGATCGGCCTTTTCAGGATGTATAAAAGTATCTATACGTGAAATATAGGTTTTCCTTCTTGGCCCGAGCATCATAACTGCACCTAAAAGCACCACGCCGGCAAGACATACAATTGAGATCTGCTTAATGCTGATTCTACCCATAATCAACAAGAGAATACTAACACCAAATAACATTAAAGCGGTTGAAAGATTTGCCAGTGCAATCAATACAAATACCACACATACTGCGGCCATGATCGGGATAAATGCTTTTTTAACATCCTTAATATTTTCCTGTTTTCTACTCAGAGTTCGTGCCAGAAAAGTTATCAGAGCAAGTTTTGCCAAATCGGAAGTCTGGAATGTTTGATTAATTATCGGAATAGTTACCCATCGGCTAGCCTCATTTACACTGGCTCCAAAAATCAGAGTATATGCCAGTAGGGGAATTGTAATCACCATGAGTACCTTGGAAATTCCGGCATAATAGCGGTAATCAAGTAAATGTGAAAAATACATCAAAGCGATCCCCCCAACAATCATCACCAGATGTTTGATCAGAAACTGCTCTGAACCAACACCCTTCTTGTACGCAAGCGTTCCGGTTGCACTATACACAGCCAACAGCGACCATACCGAAAGTAAAATCACGATCAACCAGATCCAGCGGTCACCTTTTGTTTTGCTTATTAGTCTTTCCATTTATTATCCTTGTTGGTTATTACTCGGAAGATTCCAGTTCTTCCAACTCTCAGTTCTCCATTTTTAATTTTATCAAAGCTCTTTCACCGCCTTCTTGAACTGATTCCCCCGATCCTCATAATTCTTAAAAAGATCAAAGCTTGCACAAGCAGGAGATAAAAGCACAGTGTCTCCCTTTTTTGCGAGATGATAGGCAATCTGAACCGCCTCATTAGCTGAGAAGGTATTTACAATCACCTCGACATCATCTTCAAAAGCCTCATGTATCCTTTTGTTATCCTTTCCCAGACAAACGATCGATCTCACTTTCGACTTAACCAGATCTTTAAGCATATTGTAATCATTGCCCTTATCCACCCCACCAAGGATAAGTACAACATCTCCGGGCATACTTTCAAGGGCATACCAGGTTGAATTAACATTTGTTGCTTTGGAATCATTAATAAAATCGATCCCTGAAATTTTGGCCACATGCTCAAGGCGGTGTTCAATATTTGTAAAACTTCCCATGCTTTCGCGAATGGTCTCGTTTCTTAATTCAAGCACTTTTGCTACTATGCCCGAGGCCATAGAATTATAAATATTGTGCTTTCCCTGAAGAGCTAAATCGTTAATTGACATAGTCAGTAATTCTTGGTTTGTGTGCTTTAGGTTAATTATGATCTGGTCTCCCTGAAGAAAAGCTCCTTTATCAAGGGGTTTCTCAATGGAGAAAGGATAGGCTTTCGAGTTTATCCGGCGTTTTGCCAGACCTTTTCTAATCTCTTCATCATCATCGCAATAGATAAATACATCATCCTTCTGCTGATTCTGAATGATTCTGAATTTGGAATCAGCATAGTTTTCCATTTTGTAATCGTATCTGTCGAGATGATCAGGTGTAATATTCAAAAGGACAGCGATATCTGCTTTGAAGCTGTACATATTATCAAGCATGAAGCTGCTAATCTCCAAAACGTAATATTCAAAATCATCGAAGGCAACCTGCTTGGCAAAGCTCTTGCCGATATTACCTGCAAGACCCACATTGAGGCCAGCATTTTGCAGTATATAATAGGTGAGCATGGTTGTGGTAGTCTTACCGTTTGATCCGGTGATACAGATCAACTTGGCTCTGGTGTATCTTGCTGCAAATTCAATTTCGGAGATGATTGGAATATTCTTAGCGACTATTTTTTTGATTATGGGCGCTTTATCAGGTATTCCTGGGCTCTTGATTACCTCAGCAGCATTTAGAATACGATCTTCCGTATGCTGATTCTCCTCAAAAGGAATTCCGGCCTGTTCAAGATCCTTCTTATACTGATTATTTATTGGTCCGAAATCGGAAACAAATACAGCAAAACCCTGCTTCTGTGCCAATAATGCAGCACCTGTGCCACTTTCTCCGGCACCTAAAACAACGATATATTTTTCAGCCCCCATTAACGCAGTTTTAAAGTCACAACAGTTACAATAGCCAGAATAATTCCAACAATCCAGAAACGAGTCACAATTTTTGCCTCATGATACCCCTTTTTCTGGTAGTGATGATGTAGTGGCGACATCAAAAAGATTCGTCTCCCCTCTCCAAACTTACGCTTGGTATATTTGAAATAGGAAACCTGCATAATCACTGAAAGATTCTCGATGAGGAATACTCCACATAGCGTAGGGATCAATAATTCCTTACGGATCATAATTGCAAAGGCGGCAATAATTCCACCAATAGCCAAACTGCCGGTATCTCCCATGAAAACCTGGGCTGGATAGGAATTATACCATAAAAAGCCTACACACGCTCCTACAAAAGCTCCGGCAAAAATTACAAGCTCTCCGGAATTAGGGATATACATTATATTCAGATAATCAGCAAAAATGGTATTGCCTGAAACATAAGCAAGAATAGCCAAAGTAATTCCAATTATAGCTGATGTTCCGGTTGCCAATCCGTCAATACCATCTGTAAGATTGGCTCCATTCGAAACTGCAGTGACTATCACAATTACAAACAATAGAAATACCACCAACGAATACTTTTCATACCCATCGCCAAAGACAGTCAGCACCTTCGCATAATCAAACTCATTATCCTTATAAAAAGGAACATTAGTGATGGTCGATTTAAGATCCTGAGTATAATAGAACTGATCTCCACGCTTATGAACATCCAATGGAGCACTGACCTTCGCCGGTAATGTAACCTGCTCTCTGACTACTATATCCGGGTGGAAATACATAGTCCAGCCAATGATTAATGCAAGGCCAACCTGACCCATGATCTTAAAGCGCCCGGCCAGCCCCTCCTTATCTTTTTTGAACACTTTGATATAATCGTCAACAAAGCCTATTAAACCCATCCATACTGTAGTCACCAGCATAAGAATGATGTAGATATTATCAATTTTGGCAAAAAGAATAGTCGGCAATAGAATTCCAAGAAGAATGATTAGTCCCCCCATTGTTGGAGTACCCTGCTTCTGCATCTGCCCCTCAAGACCCAAATTTCTGACAGATTCACCAACCTGTTTGGCTCTTAATAATCTGATGAGACGACTGCCATAAACCGTAGTTAAGATAAGGGATAGGATAACAGCCATTGCCGTACGGAATGAGATAAACTGGAACAATCCTGCTCCTGGAATATCATATTGCTTATCCAGCCATGTAAACAGATAGTATAACATTAGCTCATCAGATTTAAAAATTCAGTTAAAATTTCCTTATCATCAAAAGGATATTTCACCCCTCCGATATCCTGATACTTCTCATGCCCCTTTCCGGCAACCAGTATAATATCGCCCGGTTTTGCCAAATGGCAGGCTGTACGTATTGCTTCTTTTCTATCGGTAATTGAAAGAGTCTTTTTCTTGTTGGTTGGCATCACCCCTTCTTCCATCTCTTTAATGATCTGCTCCGGGACTTCCGAGCGCGGATTATCAGAGGTAAGTACAACCTTTGTGCTCCAGTCGCATGCTACCTTAGCCATTACGGGACGTTTCGCTTTATCGCGATCGCCTCCACATCCAATCACCGTAATTACCTGCTCGGTCCCTTTGCGGATATCCTGAATAGTGCTCAGTACATTTTGAACGGCATCCGGAGTATGAGCATAATCTACAATACCAATAATGCCAGAGGGTGAAATAATATAATCAAAGCGGCCTTCGGCTCCGCTGAGTCGGCTAAGAGAAGTTAAAACCCTGGTACGGTCCTGCTCTAACAATAATGCGGTAGCATAAACTGCAAGCAGATTATAAGCATTAAAGCTTCCGACCATCTTAAACCAAACTTCCTGTCCATCGATATTAAGCAATAAACCACTGAAATGATTCTCAATAATTCTGGCTTTAAAATCAGCGATATTCTTAAGTCCGTAAGTCTTCCTGTGTGCTCCGGTATTCTGCAACATCACAATCCCATTCTTATCGTCAATATTAGTAAGTGCAAATGCCTGACTGGTCAATCCATCGAAAAAGCTCTTCTTAGCTTTTAAATAGGCATCAAATGTCTTGTGAAAATCGAGATGATCATGAGTCAGGTTTGTAAAAATCCCTCCCGAAAAGCTCAAGCCTTCGGTCCTGTATTGCGTCATTGCATGTGAACTAACCTCCATGAAGCAATAATCACATCCGCTTTCAACCATCTCATTCAACAGGCTGTTCAATACTACAGGATCAGGTGTGGTATGGGTAGCAGGAACAATAACATCATTGATCTGATTCTGAACTGTGGAGAGCAAGCCAGTTTTATATCCCAGATCCTTAAATAATTGAAAAAGCAAAGTAGCGATTGTTGTTTTACCATTCGTACCCGTAACCCCAACAAGCTTCAATTTAGCTGAGGGATTATCAAAAAAGTTGGAGGCTGTGATTCCAAGTGCTTTGGCGGAATTATCTACCAGGAAATAGCTAACCTTTTCACGGAATTCCTTTGGAAATTCTTCACAAAGTACAGCAATAGCTCCCTGATCGATAGCACGGTCTATAAATGCATGCCCATCAGATTCAGTACCACGAACGGCGACAAACAAAACTCCCGGGCTAGCTTTTCGCGAGTCGAAGCATATTCCTGATACCTTCCCATTGGTGGAACCTGAAACTTGCCTGAGTGATACTCCGTATAATATGTCTTTGAGCTTCTTCATCATTCAAGTTCTAAAACTATGGGAAGCCCCTTTTGAACACTAGTACCAGCAACAAGGGATTGCCTGATCACCTTTCCGCTTCCGCGAACCAATACTTTCAATCCTGAATTGCCGGCAACATACAATGCATCTTTCAATCCCATTCCGTTCAGGTCAGGAACAAAACCTTCAATAATTTTTACTTCCTGAGAAACCACACCCTTATTAGTATCGAGACTTATATAATCAGAGTTTGAAGCAAATAATGCCTTAATACCAAATGCCTTATAAACAGCCTGAGTAGCTTTACGTTCTCCTGCCTTCGCTTCAGGAAGCTTCAAACTTCCTGTAAATTTTTGCTCTTTCAGCGGGTCAAACATGTTGATATCGCTGGCAAAAACACGGTCAGCAATCTCTCTGAAAACCGGTCCGGCAACCGATGCAGCATAATAAGTTCCTTTACGTGGATTGTTGACCACAACAATCAATGAATATTTTGGATTATCTGCTGGGAAGTAACCACAGAATGAGGCCTGATACTTCTTGTCTACACGATAACCTTTATTCGCATCAGCAACTTGGGCCGTACCTGTTTTTCCGGCAATTTTATAGAGAGGAGACGCAAGCCCTTTGCCAGTCCCATTTTCAACAACTGCTTCTAGAAGCTCCTGTGCCTTTTTAATGGTCTCATCCGAAACGATCTTCTCATTAATCACACGAGCCTTGAATTGCTCTATGGTATTCCCAAGACGTCTGATCTCACGTACGAAAATTGGAGCGATATATCTACCATCATTTGCCACAGCGTTATAAAAAGCGAGCATCTGGAGGGGAGTGATCTGCATTTCATAGCCGTAGGCCATTTGAGGCAGGGTTTGCTTCTTGTTCCAGCTTCTGTTCTTTGGGTTTTTAATTACAGGCTGCCCTTCTCCCGGAATCTGAAGTATCAACTTTTTATTTAGTCCCCATGCGTATAAATGTGCAGGAAACTTCTCCTGATCGTTTTGATAGGCCGCATTGATCAATTTAGCAATTGCTACGTTTGACGATTCCTCAAAAGCTCTCTTTACAGAAACCGTCCCGATACCACCGTGAGAATCGCGGATAGTATGACCAGGAATACGGTAGTCCCATCTTCAGTAGCTACCAAAGTACTGGTATCAACCTTTTTATCTTCAAGCAGAGCCATGTAAGATGCCAACTTAAATGTAGAACCAGGGTCCTGACTGGCAGCAATTGCATAATTAAACTGCTCTTTGTACTCTCCTTCTCTTACCTTACTAAAATTTGCAACTGCCCTTATTTCACCTGTTGCCACTTCCATTAGGATAACACAACCATGATCTGCATCACTGGTAATCAATTGTTTTTTAAGAGCCCTTTGTGCTACATCCTGCATATTGATATCAATCGTTGAAATAATATCAGCACCTTCTTTGGGTGCAATTTCAATATCCTGATTAACAGGCATCCAAACACCACCTGAAATCCGCTGCATCAGGCGTTTTCCACTTTCTCCATCGATATAAGCACCATAAGCACCTTCAAGCCCTACTGGTTGTACGTTTTTATTCTTATAGCCTATTGTTCTGGCAGCAAGAGTCTGAAACGGCAGAATACGCTTGTTCTGATGAACTGAGATCAGTCCTCCCTTGTATCTGCCCATATTAAAAATCGGGAACTTCCGGATTTCCTTTAACTCCGGATGAGTAACATTTCGCTTCAGGAGCAGGTAACGGGCACGCTCAGCCCTTGCCTCACGAAGCATCCTTGAATATTGTTTCTTTGATTTATCCCCAAAAAATAAGGAAAGTTTAGCTGCCAGTGAATCTACTTTTTCGTAAAACACCTCATCCTTTTCTATCCCTCCAGCCAACATATCCATACGAATCTCGTACTCAGGAACAGAAGTTGCCAGCAAACTGCCATCAACCGAATAGATATTCCCCCGTGCTGCCTCTACGTTTGCGAAACGGGTAGAAAGACTATCTGCCATAGACCTCCACTTCTTTCCTTCTACAATCTGAACATCTACCAGCTTATAAAGCACCGCAAAAGCCAGCAATACGATCATCCCAAAGGCGATGTACACACGGAGCAATATGTCGGTTCTTATATTCATGTTGTCTGTTACCTGTCGTCTGTTACCTAGCCAGTAAATTCTTCTTCATTGTAAACCCGATAACTATCGGGTGTCATTTTCA
>CAZGWG010000071.1:0-16621 GCA_964529165.1 uncultured Sphingobacterium sp. | reverse complement strand
AGTACATCTCAGGACAGAAGAATCCTCGAGTCCCAAAGAACTGATTTGGAAGGCTCTCAGAGATGTTAAAGATCCCCAATTCTACAAATCGGATATCAGTATAGTTGATCTTGGTCTAGTCTATGATGTGACAGTAAGAGGGGGAGTAGTAAAAGTATTAATAGCGATGCCTCACAGAGGTCGCCCGTTGGGTACCTATTTTGCTTACGGTTCTAATGTGGTTCATCCAACTACGTCTAAAAATGTTCTGACTGCTGTATATGAGGTTCCGGGTGTTAAGAAAGTGATTATGGAACAGACCTGGTATCCGGGATGGAGTTCAAATATGCTGACTGATGAGGGCAGGAAAAAACTGGGTATTTAGAATTTGAATAATTAATTTATCTGAAGCAGAGCACTTTCCTAATGATTATTTGACATAAACATAATAAAATGAAGAAATTTAATCCATCACAATCTGCACTAAAGATGCATGATAATTCCTCCGAAATGCGAACTGGAGATGTAGAAAAGATTACAGGGATTGGGTCTGAAACTCAATTTCCAGACGCAATGAAGCGGCGTAAATTCTTGGGTATGGGACTGTTAGGTTTTGCAGGCCTGACTTTGCCTTTAAGTTCCAAAGCAGAAAGTCAGAATTCAGTGGAAAATTTTGTAAAGGAGACTATCGCGCCTTTTGTTGACAAAACAACCAGTCAGACCGACAGTATTCAGGAAAAAATTCAATTACTTCAGGAAGCTTTGGTAAAAAAGGATTACCGTACAGCAAGAGCGCTGACCAATTCAATCAGAATATCCGAAATACAAGCTCAGGCAGAAGAAGAGGATTTTGGAACCCCTCATGTTTCTGCAAGTCAGTTTGGAACAGTTGATTCACTTCCAACGGCCTGGAAAACATGGGCTAAGGGATGGAAGTATTATAAGGTTGTCAGTTTGGAAGAGAAAATAGGAACTCCCCGAAAAGCCGAACCCGTCGAGGTTTTGTTGAGTTTTCAGTCCTCTCAAACGGACTCTCTTGCCCGTGAAATTCGGGTGGCTGAAGTTAAGGATGGTATTTTAACAGAGGTGATTTCTCAGGTTTTCTCTGAAATACGCAGAGGGTCAGAAAAGATTTGTAAGTTATTATTCCTTGCCGATAACCAGGGAAAAGAGAAGAGAAATTATATTGTTTTTTACGGCAATCCGGATGCGGAATTGCCTAATTATCAGTCTGATCTTAAGGTGAGCGGTGAAGGTTACGGATTAGACATAGAGAATGAGTTCTTTACAGCAATCCTATCCAAACAAACCGGACAATTAGCCCGAATGATTTTAAAACGTGAGCATGGACTGGAGATCTATTCCGGAGGTCAGGGTCATGGTGAACCTGCAGGAATTGATTGGGCTCACGATTATGTGTCTGATGATGGAATTCAAAAAATGCGCATTTCTTTATGGGATGAATGTCCTGATTTTGAAGTGGTTAAAGGTCCTATATGTACCATTATTCGTCGCTGGGGATTCCCTTATTCACCTGTACATCCTTTATTCTCTCCGGCCCGGATGATTATGGATATAGAATATCGTTTTTATGCAGGTTTGCCTTATTTCCATAAGTTCGGTCACATGACAGCAGTTAAACAGTTCTCTCCAGCGGCTTTAAGAGATGATGAATGGGTTATAACCGGACAATCATTTACTGATACATTATGGATGGGGCCTGATGAAAAATTAAAAACAGGGGAAGTCCCGGCAGATTTAAGTGATAAATTATGGGGAATCGGTTTCTTCAATAAAGACACCAAAGACTCGTTCTTTGGATTTTTTCTGGAACATCGGGCAGAGGGTCTGGGAGCTGAATTAATTCATACCGGATCGCCTACTTTACACTATAAATGGCATGGACAGCTTTGGAGCAGATATCCGGTGCCAAAAACAATTAAAACCATACCTAAAGGAGCAGTACTTCATCAGAAGAATGCCTATGTTACAATTCCATTTACTTTAAAGGATGATACTGCAAAGATTGAGAATCTAAGGCAGGAACTTTTGAATCCTTTAAGCAGATCAGGTGCTGAGCTGCCAAAAGGAGTAACTGCTAAAGAAAGTCCAGGTCGTCTGGCCCGTGTTTCAGAAGCCCAGGATAGTCCGATTAGCAAGGCTTTGCTTTGGAAAGCTTTAGGTATGGTGAAAGATCCGCAGCTTTATAAAGCTGATATCAGTATTGTTGATCTGGGATTGGTTTATGATATAGCAGTACGTGGCAGCGTTGTAAAAGTAACTCTGGCTATGCCACATAGGGGACGTCCATTGGGAGCCTATTTTACACACAGTTCCAATGTTGTTCATTCCACAGAGTCAAAAACGATGATGGAAGCGCTTTATGCTGTACCAGGGGTTAAAAAAGTAATTATGGAACAAACATGGTATCCATTATGGAGTGTTAACCTGCTTACTGATGCTGGAAGAACGAAACTGAATCTTTAACCTTTTTATTGAATATACCTTTATGTTCGGCCGGCTCTTCAAGGAGTCGGCTATCCTAAAAATTGATCCTGTTATTTAGTTTATATCTTTTAAAATCCATAATTCATGTCTGGCCGAAAAATAAAAAACTACAGATGGCTCATCTTAACCTTATTGGTTTCGGCCACTACTATCAATTACCTTGACCGGCAAATTCTTGGTTTATTAAAACCAACACTCGAAATAGAATTTTCCTGGTCTGAAACAGATTTTGCCTTTCTTGTTATGGCATTTACGGGTGCTTATGCGGTAGGCTTAATTTCATGGGGATGGTTTATCGATAGGATTGGTACCAAACCGGGATATATCATTTCAGTTGCAGCATGGAGTATTATGGGCATGTTGCATGCGGCAGCAAGAAGCGTTACAGGATTTGGACTGGCAAGAATTGGACTTGGATTGACCGAATCAGGAAACGTTCCTGCAGGTATGAAAACAATTGCAGAATGGTTCCCAAGGAAGGAAAGAGCATTGGCCACTGGCCTTTTTAATGCAGGCACTAGCTTTGGTATAATCATAGCACTGCTCATCGTTCCATGGATTCTGAGGAATTATGGGTGGCATGAGGTATTTATTATTACAGGATCAGTTGGGTTTATCTGGCTTCTGGTCTGGATATATGTATACGATGTTCCGGCAAAACACAAACGTTTAACACATGAAGAGTATAATTATATTCATGAAGGGCAAAAATTGGATGCTGAAACAGAGGAAGAAGTGGTAAAAATAAAGTGGTTCAAGCTCTTTACATATCCTCAGACCTGGGCATTTATTACAGGTAAGATATTACTTGATCCGATCTACTGGTTTTTTATGTTTTGGCTCCCATCTTATTTTGCCTCAACGTTTAAGCTTAATATGTCCAATTTAAGTCCAGAACTGATGATTATTTACACAATGACCGTTTTAGGAAGCGTAGGTGGTGGATTTTTTTCATCATTACTTATCAAAAGAGGCTGGCCGACATTGAAAGCAAGAAAAACTGCACTTTTTATTTTTGCAATTATGGAATTAACCGTACTTTCCGCCCAATATGCAACGAATGCATGGATGGTAGTTGGAATCCTCAGTTTTACTCTGGCGATCCACCAGGCCTGGAGTACCAATATATTTACATTAGTGGTGGATCTATTTCCTAAACAGGCGGTTAGCTCTGTAACAGGTATAGGAGCAATGTCAGGAGCTGTAGGAGGGATGTTGTTTCCATTATTCGTAGGGTATATATTGGATACTTATAAAGCTGCGGGGAATTTAGTTGGAGGCTATAATCTCTTGTTCCTTATTTGTGGGTTGACCTATCTGTTTGCCTGGACAATTATTCATTTGTTGACCAGAAAATCAGATACGGTAAGTTTGCAGGAATTAATTAAATAATATCTTGACGAAAATATAAGCTCATGCAAGCTTCATTAAAATAAAAACCAAACAATAAACTAGTGAACGCTTTACGAGCTGCCATTTGACTTAAAAAAGAAGAATTATAAAAATCAGGCTCATACAAGCTTCATTATCATTAAAAAGCAAACTAATAGACTAATGAAAATTGAATTTAAAGATCAGGTGGGAATTATTACCGGAGCTGCATCCGGTTTAGGTCAGGCTATAGCCTTGAAATTGTCTGAAAAAGGTGTAAAACTTGCCTTGTTCGACAGGGATACCAATGGCTTGCAGAAAACAAGAGACTTGTTGGCAGGGGAGTCAGAAATATATATTTTAGATATTACAAATGAATCTGAAGTTGCACAATCAATACAAAAAGTAAAGGATCATTTTGGCCGGATTGATATTCTGGTGAATTGTGCCGGTATTGTTGGAAAAACTAATATCCTTAGCCATGAAGTTGAGGCTGACAATATGCAATTAGTTCTTAATGTGAATCTGATGGGTTCATTTTATACCTCTAAATATGCAATTCCTGAAATGCTAAAGAATAATTATGGAAGGGTGCTTCATATTGCTTCTATTTCAGGTAAGGAGGGTAACGCTGGTATGCTTGCCTATTCTACATCAAAAGCAGCGGTTATTGGTATGACTAAGGTTCAGGGTAAAGAATATGCCGAAACAGGTGTTACTGTCAATGCGCTTGCACCCGCTGTAATTCGTACTGCAATGGTTGAAGCCCTGCCAGATGAACAGGTGAAATATATGACAGATAAAATTCCAATGAAGCGATGTGGAACATTAGAAGAAGCTGCAGCTACTGCTACATTTATCGTATCGCCAGAAGCTAGTTTTTCTACTGCATTTACATTCGACCTTTCAGGTGGAAGAGCAACATATTAAAATCTAAAAAAACAATAAACATTTATTCAAAGCAAAATAATGAGTAAAAGACAAATTTTTCATCCAGAACAAAAGGACAAGGATTTTGTAGTTGGAGCATTTTCAGATGCTGTTGAAGTTGATGGTACAGTTTATATTAGTGGTCAGGGACCTGTTGATTTCGCAACTGGTACATTTATCAGAGGAACTATTGAAGAAGAAACACTTCAAACACTTCATAATATCAAATGCCTGATAGAATCTGCTGGAGGTACCTTAGATGACGTGGTTAAATGTTCTGTACATCTTGCTGATATTAAAGATTGGGATAGGTACAATAAAGTTTATTCTGAGTTCTTTACAGGTGTTCGTCCGGCTCGTATTACCGTTCAATCTGGTTTAGGTTTCGGAATCAAAATTGAAATTGACGCAATTGCTAAAATCTCTAAAAAGTAAATAGAAGTTATACTACAGGATATTATTTGAGATTTATCCTGTGGTATAATTTTCCTAATCTGATATAATTATGTTTTGGGATCAACTTACATCCGCACAGCTAGCTGAACTGGATAAACAAACTCCTGTTCTGTTAAATATTGCCGCAATTGAACAACATGGAGCCCATTTACCGGTAGCTACCGACAGACTTATTGGTGAATATTTCTCAGGCTTACTAAATAAGGAGATTGGAGATAAAATTCTGATCCTGCCTATTGTTGCAGTTGGCTGTTCAGATCATCATATGGGCTTTTGCGGCACGCTGACACTGAGCCATACTACATTTTCGGCTGTCGTTAAGGAAGTTATCCAGTCTGTTTTAAGCCATGGTTTTTATAATATTATTCTGCTGAATAGTCATGGTGGTAATCAGGGTATTATGCAGGTCATTATTGAACAAATTGGCTTTGCTAATCCCGAGGCTCACATCCTTGGTGCTTCATGGTGGAATGTAGCAAAAGAAGAGCTAGTTAAAATAACAGAAACAGGACCTGGAGGCACCGGTCATGCTTGCGAATTTGAGACTTCTTTGATGAAGGTTATTGCCCCGCACTTAGTTCATGATTCACTGATCAAGCCTGGAGCAAATGTAACTGCTTTTCCTCCTGTGGAAGGAGATTTGCTATCCTCCCCTAAGATTTCCTTTTATCGTACAATGAAGGAATTGACACCCAATGGTGTTTATGGTGATCCAACCAAATCCTCTGCTGAAAAGGGGATTCGCATTGGCGAGTGTGTTACAGCGGCTTTAAAACAACTGGTGTCGGATATTTATAAACTGAAGGGAAGAAAATACAATAATTCCTGATTTTTTTCTTGATTTCCTAAATAAAGGTCGTTTACATCCGGCAAACGACCTTTATTGTTTATAGGATTATCATTCTTCAGATTTGTTTTTAAGTGACATCAGTAGGGTATAGGCACCTTTTGTTACTATCTCTTTATCAGCAAAGACAGCACTATTAATAACCTCAGTATATTTATTTTCTCTGGCGCCAGTCTCAATAGGTATCATCTCAAATTCCATTCCTGTCTTTTTAACAAATAGAAAATCCCGACCTTCAAAACTAACAATTGCCTCATCAGGGATAGAAAGCGTCTCATGGCTTTTTATTTCAATTTCAGCATTCATATACATTCCTGGTATTAAGGATTTATCAAAATTTTCAAAATGGCAGTGAACCTCTACAGTTCTTTCTGGGCTAAGATCGCCGGTAATAAGACTAATCTCACCTAAATGTTTTTTTTCAGGCTGAGTATTCGTATACGCAACTAATTTCTGTCCTTTAGAAAGCTTTTCAATGTCCTTTTCAAAGACCTTTATGTTTAAATGAATGCTTGAAGGATCAATAATTTCAAAAAGCATATCTGATGGATTTACAAATCTTCCAATATTGACATTTACTTTTGATACAATACCATTTATTGGAGAATATACAGGAACCGTTCTTGAAATACTATTTTCAGAAATAGTGCCTGGATTAATATTGATAAGACGCAGTTTTTGAGCCAGTGAGTTTAGCGTTATACTCAGCGTACTAAAATCCATCTGAGCCTGTTGGTACGTCTTGTCGCTACTAGCTTTACTTTGATTTAATTCTTTCTGACGCTCGAGCTCTGCTCTACTAAACACTAATTTAGATTTGGTGGTAAGGTATTCCTGCTGCAATTGAATGTATTGCTGATCTTCCATTAATGCGATAGTTTCACCTTTTCTGATCGGCATACCGGGAATGAGTTTTGTCGATTTTAAATATCCGCCCAATGGCATTGAAACGGATATCATATTTTGAGGTGGAACATCTATGGTGCCGCTTGCTTTGATTAAAGAGGATATACTTCTTTTTTCCAATTTTCCTAAAGCAATACCCGCTGATTTAAATTGTGCCTCATTCAGACTTACCAAATCTTGATTTACATCTGTATCTGCCTTCACATCTTCCTTTGGATTCTTGGTTCCACAGGCTGTTACCAGTAAGAAAGCAGAGATTATTAAAATATTTCTCATCTTATTTTATTGTTTTGAGCTTAAATAGTTAAGGTTAATAATGCTTTCGTTCAAGGCTTTTATGATATCCAGGTAATTATTCCTGATCAATATTGCCTGGTTATTCAGCATTACCCAATCCAGATAGTTGATCTCACCATTTATAAATTGCTTATCTGCTGTATGACTTATAGTTTTTGCCTCAGGCAGGGAATTCTTTTCAAAGTAATTAGCGGCTTCTAAGTAGTTTTCATATTGTGATTGAGCACTTTGGTATTGATTTTCAATTTTTTGATGCTGATTTTTGTATTCATTATCAGCCATCATTTCTTGTATTCTTGAGGCACTTATCTTTGCTTTTTGAGCCCCTGAGAATATGGGTATTCCTATTCCAATATGGCCAGAGCTAAATCTTTTGGAAGAAGAATACAAATTATTATCTGCGCCGGTTCCCTGAATGCTTGTATTGAAATAACCAATACTCAAATCAGGAAGCATCTTTGATCGTTCCAGTTTGGTATTTGCTGCCGTGATTATTTTCTGCTGTTCAGAAATTTTCAATATGGGATGCTCCTCTAACTCGAGAGCCGGAATTAATGAAGGTAGATCCATTCTTAATGAATTTTCCGCTGGTTCAATATTGCCTTCAGAATTTAGGATTAATTGTAATTGAAGCTTAGCCAGTTGGATTTCTTCCTGTAAGGATTTTAATTGCAGAAAGATACCTCCACGCTGGCTTTGTGCAGTAGATTTCTCCAGGACATTACTTTCACCTGTTTTAAACCTTAGATTCGCCTTCTTTACAAATTCTGAATAGATGCTGTCTGCCTGCAGCAGCAATTTTTCCTTCTCTCTCAGAATAATGATTCCGTAATAAATATGAGTTACTGTCTTTCTAATTTCAGCTTCTCTTAATGAAATCGCTAAAACGGAGGCCTTCCATTCTTCATTCATAACCTTTTTTTGATTGGAATAGACAGTTGGAAAACTCAATGACTGACTTAAACCAAATCTATTGTCATTATAGATACTGTTTATTTGTCCAAATTCTGAGCTTAGATTTGCCTGCGGAATATTAGCTGATGAATTGGTCAGCTTTTGCAGATAATCAGCTTTAAGTTTTTCATTTTTTACAGATAAATTATTTTTTAAGGCCGTATCTATAGCAGCCTTAAGGCTTATCCGTTCTTGTCCGTTTACTCCCCCAATGCCAGAAAAAACTATTGTCAAAAGCATGAGAGCCGGCATTTTTGAAAGTTTTGCTTTAGTTGTTTTTTCAAAAATGATATAGAGTATTGGTAAAACAAATAAAGTCAGCATAGTGGCAATCATTAAGCCACCTATAACCACTGTAGCCAATGGTTTTTGAACTTCAGCTCCGGCTCCATTACTCAGAGCCATTGGTAAGAATCCTAAAGACGCTACAAATGCAGTCATCATTACCGGACGCAATCTGATTTTTGTCCCCATAAGTACAATCCTGTTAAGATTTTTAAGCCCTGATTTTTTAAGTCTGTTGAATTCAGCGATCAGGACAATTCCATTCAATACTGCAACACCAAATAATGCTATGAAACCAATTCCGGCACTAATGCTGAAGGGCATACCACGTAGCGCCAAAAAGAAAATTCCTCCGATGGCTGATAGGGGTATAGCTGTGTAAATAATTAGGCCATGCTTTATTGAGTTAAATGCAAAATATAGCAGAATAAATATCAAGAGTAAAGATACCGGAACAGCAATCATTAGTCTTTGTTTAGCTGCATTAAGGTTTTCAAACGCCCCTCCGTACGTGATGTAATATCCGGGAGGTAGTTTGATTTGTTTTTCAACTTTTAACTGGAGATCATTTACTATACTTTGAACATCACGTCCTCTGGCATTAAAACCCACAACAATTCTTCGTTTTGCATCCTCTCGTTGTATCTGATTAGGACCATTTTTTATCTCTACATGAGCAAGCTGGTAGAGAGGTATGTTAATACCCTGTGGAGTAGGAATCAATAAATTCCTTACATCTTCCAGGTCTTTTCTCTTTTCGGAATTTAGTTTTACAACAAGGTTAAATCGTTTTTCACCTTCAAAAACAAGCCCTGTACTCTGTCCAGCAAATGCAGTATTAACTACTTTATTGATATCCGAAATTTTTAAATTGTATTGTGCGATTGTTGCTCTGTTGTATTCTATAACGATTTGCGGCATTCCAGTAACAGGCTCAATAAACAAATCCTGACTACCTTTAACAGTGTTTACAATATTACCCAGACCGTCTGCATATTTTGCCAATGTGTCAAGGTCTTCACCGAAAATCTTCAATACCACATCCTGCCTTGCACCGGTCATTAATTCATTAAAACGCATCTGTACAGGAAACTGAAAACCGGTGGTAATTCCCGGTACATTCTGAAGAGCCATGCCCATTTTTTCTGCCAGTTCATTGAAGCTTTTTGCTGATGTCCATTCTTTTTTATCTTTAAGAATGACCATCATATCACTGGCTTCCATTGGCATCGGATCGGTAGGCACTTCGCCACTCCCGATTTTTGTTACAACTTTTAAGACTTCAGGGAACTGTGTTTTGAGTATATGAGCGGCTTTTGTGGTACTCTCAATGGTGGTATTGAGATTACTGCCAGTCAAAACACGTGTATCCACTGCAAAATCTCCTTCTTCAAGTGCCGGAATAAATTCACCTCCAAGTCTTGAAAGTATGAAGACAGCGATAATGAAGAGTGTAATAACTGTACCCATTACGGCTTTGGGGAAACGTAAGATCTTTGAGAGTGAATTTTGATATGACTTTTCAATCCGCTGCATTACTCTGTCAGATAAATTTGGTTTATGCTTAACTTTTTTGCTCAGAAACCATGCACTCATCATCGGAATATAGGTTAATGAAAGTATGAATGCTCCTAATAAGGCAAAGGCAACAGTTTGAGCCATAGGTTTAAACATCTTTCCCTCAATACCCTGTAAGGTTAGGATTGGCAGATATACGATCAATATGATAATCTGTCCAAAAACAGCGCTATTCATCATTTTGCTGGCTGATTTCTTAACCTCATTATCCATGTTTGATTGGGTCAGGCGATTGACTATTCCATACTTGTTAGCGTGTGAGATCTGATGCATTACAGCTTCAACAATAATAACAGCACCATCCACAATCAAACCAAAATCAAGGGCTCCTAAACTCATCAGGTTTCCGCTAACCTTAAACGTGTTCATTAAAATGATCGCAAAAAGCATAGATAGGGGAATTACAGAGGCTACTAATAAACCTGCCCGGAAGTTCCCAAGAAACAACACCAGAATAAACACAACTATAAGAGCTCCCTCGAGCAGATTTTTCTCTACGGTATGAATGGCATTATTGACCATTTTAGTCCGGTCAAGAAATGGTTCTATAATTACTCCTTTAGGTAAAGTTTTCTGAATTACAGCTATTCTTTCCTTTACATTTTTGATTACTTCACTGCTGTTAGCATCTTTAAGCATCATAACCACAGCCCCTGAGACTTCACCCTCATCATTATAAGTCATAGCGCCGTACCGTGTTGCATATCCGATATTGATGTCAGCTACATCCCTGATGAATATTGGCAAACCATTTTCAGAACTTTTAATACTAATGTTTTCAATATCTTCTTTTGATCCTATCAAACCTTCCGATCGGATAAAAAGTACTGTTGGCCCTTTTTCAATGTATGCTCCTCCGGTGTTTTGATTACTCTGTTCCAGAGCATTAAAAACATCATGAATTGTAATATTGAAGGATTGTAATTTATTAGGGTCAACAGTTACTTCGTATTGTTTTAACTTCCCGCCAAAACTGCTGATTTCAGCAACCCCTTCAACACCAAGTAATTGACGTCTTACTATCCAATCCTGAATAGTTCTGAGTTCAGTTTCATCATATTTGTTCTCATAGCCCTTTTCAGTTCTTAAAACGTATTGATAAATTTCACCCAGACCAGTGGAGATTGGACCCAATTCAGGTGTTCCAATACCCGCTGGAATTATAGTTTGTACTTGTTGAAGCCGCTCTGAAACCTGTTGTCTGGCCCAATAAACGTCTATTTCATCTTTAAACACGATTGTTACTAAAGAAAGACCAAATCTGGAGAAGCTCCTGATTTCTTTTATCCCTTTAATATTACTGTTCGCCTGTTCTATCGGAAAGGTTATAAGTCGTTCTATATCGGTAGCTCCAAATGAAGGGGCAACGGTAATCACCTGTACCTGATTATTTGTAATATCGGGTACAGCATCTATAGGTAGTTTTGTTGTTTGATAACTGCCATAGACGATAAGTCCGATGACTAACAATCCAACAATGAGTTTATTCCTTACGGAAAACTCTATAATTGCATTTAACATAAAATGTATTGTTTAACAATTTATTGAATAATAAGAATTAACCAGCGTCTTTAATGGATACCAGTAATGAATTAAATAAAATTGTCTAACAAGATTTTGGCGGTTGCCAGATATTGGAGAGGTATGTAGATTTAAAATATATATTTTCTGAAAGACTATATTCTTTCAGGTCAATAATGACGGGTTTAATAAATTCCTGTATAACAGGAGTATGTATAAAAGATAAAATGGGACTATGGACAGACCCCTCATGAGATTTAAAAGGAAGACGCATATCACTGTCGTGATCGGCATACTTTATATCATTATTTGTATAATGCATGACCAGAAAATCCCAAAAAGTTGTACCCTTGTTTAAGGACTTATGCTCATTGAAATGTTCTGCGAGCAAAGGTAGCTTTAACACCTGATAAAATTCAGTCGTTGAAATCAGATAAGCTGAAATAATTACTATGGAGAATAACTTTTTCAATATTCAAAGTTACGAAAAAAAACTCATTGTCAAGTTCAGTAAACCCAAGCCCTTTGAAACGGAGGGAATTAGGGTAAAATAAAGCTTGTAAAGATTTTCCTATCGGATTAGCCTTTTGCTAACCTGTTTGCCAAATAAATATTCAGAGCAAAGGTTTCTGTGCATAGAACTTTATAGAGCTAATTCTTGATAGCTCCCTTGATGTCTAAATCTTTAATTCGCTCTCTTATTTTGCTCATAAAGTCATCACCAGGATCAGTTTTATTGGTCAGATAGTTCGGGTCCTTCTCTTTCCATAGGGGATGACCAATAAATGATTTGTACTCATGATGTCCGATCACGTATTCTATATTATATTTTTTCTTCAGGTACCTGATTAAAGCGACATTCGCTTCCAGTTGTGCTTCTGTTAATGGGGCATTGCTACCACCTACATTTTCTACCCCTATAGCGCAATAGTTAAGTCCTATTGTATGACGGGCGAAGGCGGTTTCTGGTAATTGTCTGAAGATGACACCATCACGGTCAACCAGGAATTGAGCTGCCACATTTAAGTTACTTGCTCCTGCAATTCCAATTCTGGCACCAGGAAGCAACGCGGGATTCATGACATCAAAGGATTCTTCAAGTGTAGGTATGGCGGTCCAGTGCAACACTATTATTCTAGGAACAATAGTGGCGGAATCCTGTATGATTCCATGGCGCTCTTTCAGGTATTCAATGGAAAGTTTTTTTCTCAGTTCATCAAATACTACAGGTTTATTGAATGTCCTGAATGTTTGGGAAAAGGTTCTGTTTATTTGTATACCCGAAATAAAGATAATTAGTAGTAACAGAATTAATGCTCTAAAATTGGATTTCATAATTCTTTCAAATGCTCCTTTTTATTTTTTTTTTTTTATAAATGTAATACTATCGACCTGAAAAATTGAGGCTATTTTTTTTACTTTAGTAAACCGGTTTTTTGAGATTATGCCCGGTTTTTTGTCTTTAAACCTAAATTGCTTTGTAAATATGATACCGGAAAATCAATTATTGAAGTCGAAAACCGATAACATCTTTCAGCGCATATCTTCCATTGATATTTTAAGGGCTATCACGATGGTGCTCATGATTTTTGTGAATGATTTTTGGTCGCTTAAGGATATTCCTGAGGGTTTAAAACATGTTAAGCAAGGAGTAGATGGGATAGGTTTTTCAGATGTAATTTTTCCGGCTTTTCTCTTTATCGTTGGACTTTCATTACCCTATGCTGTTGAGAGCAGGATAAAAAAAGGCGATAATACTACTGGTATTATTCAGCATATATTATTAAGAACAACAGCCCTGTTGGTGATGGGGGTATTTCTGGTTAATGGAGAAAGCATTAAGCCTGCTGCGATGGGAATCCCGGGCTGGCTATGGAATCCCCTTTGCTGTCTTTGCTTCATACTTATCTGGAATTCTTATTCAAATAAGATCAATAAAGTATTAGTAAATGTCCTGAAGATTTCCGGAATCTTTATCCTGACGATTTTAGCTTATTACTATCGGGGAGGAGAAGGGGGGGATATTCGTTTCGGAACCCATTGGTGGGGCATTCTTGGTTTAATCGGATGGGCTTATCTTGTGGCCGCATTAGTTACTGTGTTCTCAGAAAATAATTTTTATAAGCTTTTATTAGCCTGGATCTTCTTTTGTGTTTTAAGTATGGTAAATAAAGCAGGTTTAATCCCCGGAGGCATTGGTGATTATATTCCAAATGCAATTTTGGGAGGTACATTACCCGCCCTTACAATGGGAGGTGTCTTAACATCTTATGCATTCAGGCATTATATTAAGAAAAATGATCCTCGTAGACTGACAATTATCTTTTTTATTTCAGGATTGGTTTTGATTGCGCTGTCAATATTAACCCGCCCATATTGGGGACTTGCTAAACTGGGTGCTACACCTGCCTGGTTATTTCTATGCTCTGCTTTTACATTACTGGCTTTCACTCTAATCTTCTGGGTAGCCGATGTCTGGAAAAGGAATAAATGGTTTAATTTTATTAAACCAGCAGGAACTGATACATTACTTTGTTATCTGATACCTTATTTTGTTTATGGTTTTGTAAGATTAACCGGATTTAAACTTCCTGATATTCTGCTAACCGGAGGCATAGGGCTTTTAAAATCATTTTGTTTCGCACTTTTATGTGTAATGATCACACGTTCGCTTAATCGTATTGGATTGAAGCTTAAGATTTAAATCAGGGAAGACTTACATAAATTATTTAAAACGGTGTCTGTTAAGCTTTTCAATGTAACAAAAGCGTAACGTTTTTATGACTTTTAAAAGATTAATCGCAACAGGCTGTCTTATTCAATTTTTTTTCATAGAATTATAGATTCATTTATCGTAGCATTGATTCCATGATATAATACCGATTTTCCGTGGTGCAGATAGTAAATATTCTCTGAATACAAATCCTTTTATATAAATTTTTAATTACAAATACAGGTAAATTATGAGTAAAACAAACACACAGGAGATTCTTCAAAGTGCGGCATTTAAGAAACTTGTTAAAAACAGATGGAATATTTCTTTGTCCTTCACATTTATCATGCTTTTCGTTTACATAGGATTTTTACTGCTCGTAGCATACGATAAGGACGCCCTAAAAATACCGATTGGTGAATCTCTTAATTTGGCAATTGTTGTTGGTTTAGGAATTATTCTGTTTTCCTGGTTGATTACAGGGGCATATGTTTATTGGGCGAACAATTATTATGATGAAGCCGTGAAGGAAATCAAAAAAGAAATTATCTAAATATCTATACATCTTAAAATATATGTCTTTGAACTTATTACTTCAAATCAATCCGGAAGTTGTTCCTTCATCTCTTGGAACTGCGAATCCGGTATCAATCGCAATATTCTTCCTGTTTGTTGCAATCACGCTTTACATTACATACTGGGCTGCAAAAAAGACCAAAACAGGATCTGAATTCTATGCTGCTGGCAGGAATATTTCAGGTTTTCAAAACGGACTTGCACTAGCAGGAGACTATATGAGTGCTGCTTCTTTCCTCGGTATTGCCGGAATGGTGGCAACTAAAGGTTATGATGGACTGATTTATTCTATTGGTTTTCTTGTTGGCTGGCCGCTAATTATGTTTTTGGTTGCTGAGCCTCTCCGTAACCTTGGAAAATACACTTTTGCTGATGTGGTTGCCTTTCGTTTAAAACAAAGGCCAATTCGTATCGCAGCAGCAGCAGGCTCATTAATGACTATTGCTTTCTATCTGATTGCACAAATGGTTGGGGCTGGTAGTCTAATTAAAACACTATTTGGCCTTGATTACGAAATAGCAGTTTTTGTAGTCGGTATAGTTATGACGTCATATGTGCTTTTTGGGGGTATGCTTGCTACAACCTGGGTACAGATCATTAAAGCGGTTCTCTTGCTTTCGGGTGCTACAATTTTGGTATTACTGGCATTAGCTAAATTTAATTTCAGTCCCGGAGAATTATTCCTTTCTGTAAAATCGCAGTATGGTGCTGATATGCTCGCTCCCGGAGGTTTTATTACAAATCCGTTTGATGCATTATCCCTTGGGTTAGCCCTGATGCTTGGAACAGCTGGTCTTCCACATATTTTAATGCGTTTTTATACAGTTCCTGATGATAAGGCCGCCAGAAAATCAGTATTTGTGGCAACAGGTTTCATCGGTTATTTCTATATATTAACTTTCTTTATCGGATTTGCTGCTTTGGCTTTGGTAGGTAAAGATGCAATCTTAGGTCTTGATAAAGGTGGTAATATGGCTGCTTTATTGCTTGCTGAAAATACCGGTGGAAGTGCGTTCCTTGGTTTTATTGCCTCAGTAGCATTTGCAACCATTCTTGCAGTAGTTGCCGGTCTTACCCTATCTGGTGCTTCAACTATTTCTCATGATCTATATGTACATGTATTTAAGCATGGTGTGTCGGATGAAAAAGGTGAAATGAAAGTGGCTAAAAGAGCCACTATATTTTTAGGAATACTTGCGGTAGTATTGGGATTGTTGTTTAAAGGACAGAATGTTGCTTTCATGGTGGGGCTGGCTTTTTCAATAGCTGCAAGTGCCAATTTCCCCGCCTTACTTATGTCAATTATCTGGAAAGGTTTTACAACCAAGGGTGCTGTTTGGTGTATGGTTACCGGATCTTCACTGGCTCTGATTTTAATTGTACTTAGCCCTACTGTTTGGGTGGATATCATGGGTAATTCAGATGCTATTTTCCCATTGAAAAATCCTACTATTGTTTCAATGACCTCAGCATTTATAGTGGGTATTATTGTCTCACTTCTCAAACCTGAAAAAGAAGCAGCCGATTTGTTCGAGAGTGAAAAGCTCAGAACTTATCTCGGTCACGGTTCTGAAAAATAATCGATGTCTGATCAGCCCGCCTGATCAGACATTTTTTTTTAATATAAAAACTAATAATATGAAACGCAGAGACCTTCTTAAAGGTTTAACAGTTCTTCCCTTGGCCGGAGGAATTTTATC
>CAZGWG010000070.1:0-16677 GCA_964529165.1 uncultured Sphingobacterium sp. | reverse complement strand
ATGTACCTCATTACCGCATGTAAGACCATCTTTGCTAGAACGCATATAGATATCTGTACTATCGATACCGGGTACACTAACAGTAGTTGAAAATGCCAGTATTCGGTCGCCATCAACTATCAGACTTGGGTCAGCGTCTTCAACTCCAGGATGATTGAACAGAATCTTTGGCTTCGACCAAGTAAGGCCGTTATCATCTGAAGTACTGAAAGCGATATTCATCTTTGATGGTTTCTCTTCTGCAATACATGAGAATACACATACCAGCCTCCCATTATTAAGTCGATCAATCACTGGATAGGCACTCGTGACAAAACCTGTTCCAGTGAAATCAGAGATCACACCCGTTTGAAACATGGGCTGCTGTGATCTGACTAACATTGGTAGAAGAACAAATCCAATTGCCAGAATAAAAACAGAAATACGCGGGTTAATACCTTGGGCATTTACAAACACCATCGGAGAGAGTAAGTTCTTTTTTAACAACATATCCATACTTTTTAAGGGTTAATAAGTTAAATGTTCAGTACTATTTAAAAAAATAAAAACTGCTTGCACCACTCTCATCATACTAAAACTTAAAGCACAAAACCTGTCTAACGATTCCAAAATAATTTAGCTGATTTTGAATAGATCCGAGCTTTTTAAGCAATTCAATGATAGTATTTGAATATAATTTATTTGTTATTTTAGGGCCAATGAACTTAGCATTAGCATGATTCACTGTTTATCAGCATTAAGGAGCCAAGCCCGATTAAATCGGGCAATTCTTACTTCACGTCCCTGATCAGTATCCTGATGCCACATTATTAAGAAGGTTCCATCAATAGCCTGAATAATTGAGGGATATGAGGCTTGCTGGCCTCCTTTCCTCCCTCCGCTGCCTCCTGTGTTGATCACAGTTTTAGGGGGACTCCAGGATTTTCCTCCATCTGAAGAGAGGGCTACAGCAAGAGGATTCCGTCCTATAGGCGAATTGCTCCAGGCAACTATAACATCAGAAGAGTTGTCCAGTTTCCATAGCGCCGCAGGAGAGTCGTGAGCAGTTAGTCCACTCAATCGGGGAATTTCCCATGTAAGACCATTATCCCTGCTCCAGGTTAGATATAGCTCATCACTTCCTGACCTTAGAATGGCCATGATTCTGCCATCTGCAAGAACCACAGTAGCTGGCTCAGCTAAACCTTCTGCCGCTCCAGGAGCAGTCTTCTTCTTCACTTCTCCCGCAAAGATATCAGCACCCTGAGACCATGTCTTTCCTCCGTCTATAGATCGTAACACTCCGGATCTGTTGTCCATTTCTCCTTCAGTTGCGGGTGGCAAGCCTCTTTCAGCCCAGGCATCCCAGCAATATCCCATAATCAACGTTCCATCTTTTAGCCTATGACCCTGATGAATCTTACCGCTGATATAACGATAAGGCTTCTTGAGTTGCACTTCGGTACCCCATGTTAGCCCGTCCTGACTTGAGCGCATATAGATATCTGTACTATCGATACCGGGTACGCTAACTGTTGTCGAAAATGCCAGAATACGATCACCATCTACTATAAGGTTTGGATCATACTCATCGGCATTTGGATGACTAAATATTATCTGTGGTTTTGACCAGGTAAGACCGTCGTCATCAGAAATAATGGAAACGATATTCATCTTCATTGATTTTGCATCTTCAATACCAGAAAAAACACTAACCAGCCTGCCGTTTTTAAGTCGGTTGATCACAGGATAGGCACTCTTGATAAAGCCTGTTGTATTGTGCGATGAAATTATTCCAGTTTCAAACAAAGGTTGCTGCGATCTGACTTGCATTGGCAACAAAACAAATCCTATTGTAATTATGCTAACAAGGTTAAGAATTGTAGCACTTACAGACGATATAGGTGGTTTCAGAAATAGAAATTGGTTTATATACATTTTAGTTATGGTTTAGTATAGTTCAGAATAATCAATTAATACCACTAAGAGATTGCTTATGCTTTGATTAGATAGTGATAAGTAGTTCTCACTATGAGATTTTCTGTTCTTCCATTCAGCTAAAGAAGGCATCACTTTACTATTCAGGTCAGCCAATAATTACTTAGTTATTTTCATTGTAGTAACTAATCCTCAATTTGAATTCCAGCTTAGTATTTTACAAGTTTGTTCTTTTTTAACCAGATAACGCGCGCCGTCCAAACTGTTCCATCAGCACCTCTTGAATGTGGTTTGTCTCCGTAAATAAACTCCGCATCAGTAACCCAGGATTCATGCTTTGTAATTGGCGAAGCACCGAAGTTTCCTAACATTACTCCTCGCTCTGGTATTAATATCCTTTCTGTTGAGCGAATTATGTTGAGCTTTTCAGGGTCTACTTCTGCAATAAACATTGGAGCGCGATTTCTTGTAATATGTCCATTGCTGGCATCACGCCTGGTATAAGTCAGAAATAGTCCATTGCTATGTGACAGCCAATGCGCCTGGGTGTTATAACTTCCCAATTCCTGACCATCATTAAAAGTCCACTGCTTAATTGAAGAGTAGTTAAGGCCATCATCGCTTGCAGTTACATAGGCACTGAAATCGTTTCTTAATGTGAGGTAATACTTCTTGTTAAACATTGTTAGAGAAGGTTCTACAAATCCACGACCTCCTTTTATGGTCATCTCATTCCCATGACGAATATAGGCCATATCATTACCGTCAAAAGAGCATTCAAGAACTGTAACGGACTGGTCACTAGATTCCCCCGACCCTAATCCGCTGAAATAAATTGGAAGAAGAATGTTCCCATCAGGCTTAACAAGCCATTGAACATTGCCGGGGTTTACGAAGTAAAACTTTGAATTGGCCTCTGGTACTTCGGCAAGAACCTTCCACGGAGTCCATTTGTTTGTTTTTGGATCAAATATTGTATAAACAGCATCGTGAGAACGGGATTGATCAAGTAATTGTTTTCCCTTTTTTGTATAACGCACCATTATACCAATCGCTATTAATTTCCCTGTGGAACTATGCCAACCAGGAGTAACATCAGTGACACTAACAATGGTACTGTCAGCTTCATATTCCCAAGATAGCTCAGGAATTTCTATCGGACCTTTCCATGTCCTGCCAAGGTCATCAGTACGCATATAATACATCCCAGAATAAAAATCGTCGATCATAAGGTGCTTCTGGATCGTCATTATGACGGCAGGCTTCCCATTTTTACCAAATCCTGGCATTGCAGCCGCCCTTGGATGAAACCAACAGAAATTTTTGTTCAATTGCCGAAGTGCGAGGTCAGATTTGACTTGAAATTTCGACTTTGGAGAGATATCTTGACCAATAGTTGCTTCGGGGATAGAACATAACATCATCGCCAATACGCTATAGAGCAGAAAAAATTTCATATAATATTATCTATCGAGATTAATAAGTCTTACATATTACAATATTAATGATATAAATTGAAATTCCAAGCTTCCTAAGAAATTTCATAAGAAAACATAAATTGAGCAGATTAAACCATATAGATTAATTAATTTTTGCCGGTTAGATAATTCTATTAATTAGCTTTTAGATACTATTCAATGTTTTACCATAGGCAAGTAGCTATAAAAAAAGTGTGACATATTAATCTATGAAATTAAATTCTTATCTTTGCACTTTTAAACATTCAAAGATTGAAGACATTTAAACTATCCAAATTACGACCAGTTGAAAGCCTGACCCAAGTAGATAAAATCGAGATCACATTACAGGAATATTTTCGCAATGAGAATTTTGCTCCAGGGGATTCAATACCTAAAGAAATGGAACTTGCCGAAGCTATGGGTGTAAGTCGTACTGCAATTAGAGAGGCAATAGCCAGATTTAAAACTTTGGGAATAATAGAATCTCGAAAAAACAGAGGAATGATCTTAACCCGACCGGATATTTTAAACAATATGCAGCGTTTAATGGATCCCCAATTATTACATGGAGATACCATGAAGGAAATATTTGAAATGCGACTTGTTATAGAAATAGGTTTAGCAGATATCCTTTTCCTCAGAAAGACGGAAGCCGGCTTAGCTAAATTAGAACTGATTGTAGAGAAAGATGAAAAGACCGAAAGCAAAAATGAAAAGATAAAAAATGATGTAGAATTTCATTCTATGCTCTATGAAATTTCGCAAAATGAAACTATTCAAAGATTTCAAAAAATGCTTTTGCCAATATTCGATTACATGAATACTGAATTGCATGTTAAAAGTCAGATTCCCAATGAAGAATATGTTTCACACAGGGTATTACTAAATGTATTAAAGAATGGTACTCCTGAAGAGTTTAGAAGCAAAATGAAAAGCCATCTACTCAATTACTTTGAAAAAGTGTAATTCGCGCATTAAGCATTATAATCATACCATGGACTCTTTAAGTTCGTTGTAAAATTCCATTACTAGACTAGGCCAAAAGCATTCTAAGTAATCAAAAATAATAGCCTGTTTTCTGATAGATAATTCATTCCCCGATAAACACATTTATAAACTTGAAAGCCTATACAAAATGTCAAATACAATTACTATCAATATTGATTTAACCAGATTCTCATTACCAAACTGAAAAAGCAGACTGATAATGCGAATAATAATCATCTAATTGTCAAGCAGATTAAAATTCCAACAATTGTATATCCAATACACTGTAAATATGTTCCACATATTATTGCTTAAAGAAATGCCTTATTAGATAAAAGCCTGAAAATCTCTTTTCGAATACTTTGTCTAATTTTATAACATGTCAGAATTTAAATAATGTGTTTATTTAAACATTGTCAGATACACCTATTCAACTAGACTAAGGAATTTCGGGGAAGCTTACAAAAAAGGGAAGGTTACAACAGCATCGCCATTCTTAAGATTTTTCTCCCCATTAAGAAATACTTTATGCAAATTTGAGCCAAAATCAATTCTTATGAAACAAGGGCTTTTAATAGATATGGACGGCGTAATTTACAGTGGTGAATTACTGATAGAGGGGGCCGACAGATTTATAAATAATTTAATAAAGCAAGATATCCCATTTACATTTATGACCAATAACAGCCAGCGTACCAGGCTTGAGGTTGTGCGTAAGCTGAAGAATCTTGGAATTGACGTAACTGTCGATCATGTGTATACAAGTGCAATGGCGACCGGTAAATTCCTTGGTGATCAGGGTTCTCATGGAACCGCCTATGTATTGGGTGAAGGAGGATTATTAACCAGTCTGCACGAAAACGGAATCACGCTGGTAAACACCGATCCTGAATTTGTGGTATTGGGGGAAGGCCGGAATTTTACACTGGAAATGGTGCAGCGTGCGGTAGATATGATCCTGGCCGGGGCAAAATTCATTACAACCAACAGGGATCCATCACCTAAAAAGCCGGGATGGAATAATTTAGGCATCGCAGCTACTACCGCGATGATTGAAGAGGCAACCGGCAGGAGAGCTTTTGTTACGGGAAAACCAAGTCCGGTGATGATGCGTTCTGCCCGAAAATATTTAGGCCTCGAAACCGGTGGCACAACCGTAATAGGTGATACTATGGAAACCGATATACAGGGCGGGGTTCAAATGGGATACAAAACAATTCTGGTACTTTCAGGTATTGCCCAAAAGGATGATTTATCCAATTATGCCTTCAAACCTGATTTAATAAGCAGCTCAATTGATAAGATTGAACTGCCTTTGAGATGGTGGGAAGGGTGAGATGTGAGGTGTCAGGTTTCAGGTGTTAGGTTTGAGGTTTCAGGTATGAGGAGGCGTGTTTATTACTAAAATCAGGTTCTAATAAATAGGAGATCATAAAAGTGATTTGCCCTTATAAAAATCGAGAATTTTCTTTCTCAAAATAAAGTCATAGCGGTTAGTTGCCAGATTCTGATTTGCACGGTCATAGTTATTTTTCGACACCAAATAGTCCACCGAATTTATCGCTCCAGCATTAAAACGGATTTCCATCGTTCTGAATGATTCAGCGAAAGCTTCTTTTTGCTCCAGCAAATTCTGATAACGCTCCCTGGATGCTTCCATATTCAGGTAAGCCTGACTCGTAAGCTGCTGCAGTTGAACGCGTACACTTTCTGAAAGCAGAAAACTTTCCTGTCGGGCCAGTTTTGCAACTGCAACATTATTTTTGGTTCTGAATGCATTAAACAGCGGGATATTGATTCCAACGCTATAACCCTGATTAATGTTATTATTGTACTGTCTGAAATAGCCAATAGGTAATCCCTGTGCATCACGTGCTGCATTGGAGAAATTACTTCCAACTCCTGCATCAAAAGATATTCTAGGAAAAAAACCTGCTCTGCTTGCACGAACGCGGTATTCAGAGCTTTTCAAACGCAAATCAGCAGCTTTAACTCCGGCATAATTAGTTAGTGCCGACTGATAAACCTGTTCTGCCCCACCCTCATAAACCAAAGCAAACTGGTCTGCAGTTAAAGGTTCCAGTTCCAATTCTTTATGATAAGAAATATTCAGCAATGCAGCTAAGGCCACTTTTGCATTCTCAAGAGAATTTGCCGCATTCACTGCAGAAAGTTTATCTCCTGAATACTGACCCTTCACATCAAAGTATTCAGCAGGTGCAACGGAACCATTTTGATGCATAATTTCAAGTCGCTCAAGCTGCTTTGCTGTAACTTCCTGCTGAGACAATGAGATTGTATAAAGATCTTTAGCCGTAAGTACCTGAAGGTAGGCCAGGGTAACATTTAAAGAAAGATTGTCTTTGGCCTGCTGCTCTTCCTGCCTTGAAGCCTGATACAGAAAAGAATTCTGTTTGATCAGGTTTTGCAAAGACATCCCGTTAAACAAAGTCAGGCTACTATTCAGATAAGGCTGAGCATACGTTACCTGCTCATTACTAAAAGCGTTTGTAAAGGGATCGATACTTCTTCCAAGATTAATCCCATGAGTTACTCCACTATTCAAATTCGGGAGTAGATTAGCACGTGATTGCTGTAATCCTACTTTAGCATTTTCTGTTTGGATAGCGCTTCTTTGTACGTCAATATTATTTTTAAGTGCAATGGCTATACTCTGTTCAAGATTTAGCTTTGTTATCAGAGTGTCCTGGGCATAAGGTGTGGAGGACAGAACAAAAAGGGAAATTATGGACAATACTAATTTCATCATGACTTAAGCGTTTACAATCTCATCTATTCTACCATCCAGCAAATGAACAATCCGTGATCCATAGGCAGCATTTTTTTCAGAATGTGTTACCTGGACAATGGTTACCCCATCTTCCTCATTTAACTTTTTAAACAAGTTCATAATCTCTTCACCCTGCTTTGTATTGAGGTTTCCGGTTGGCTCATCTGCCAGGATTAATTTTGGATTTACAGCAAGAGCTCTGGCCACACCAACAAGCTGCTGTTGTCCACCTGAGAGCTGTGAAGGGAAAAGATCTTTCTTGCCCACGATTCCAAAACGGTCGAGCATATCAGCAACAATGGCCTTACGCTCTGAACTTTTGATATCCTGGTATATCAGTGGGGTCTCAATGTTTTCATAAACCGTCAGTTCATCAATAAGATGGTAGGCTTGAAATACAAATCCGATGTATTGTTTGTATAAAGCAGAACGCTGCTTCTCTTTCAGGGTAAAAACCGAATGGTCCAGAAATGTATAGGTGCCTTCATCTGGTTCATCCAGCATTCCCAAAATATGAAGCAAGGATGATTTCCCGGATCCTGATGGACCCATGATGGAGATAAATTCTCCCTCTTTAACTTCAAGGTTAATGTCTCTTAGTATAAAAGTACGATTACCACCGGTGTTGTACCATTTGAAAAGGTGTTGTAGGTTGATCATTGTATTGGCTGTGAGCTTTGGGCTTTGGGCTTTGAGCTACTTTTTAGTTAATAATATAGTTTATTTGCTTTAGGATATGGGCTGTGGGCTTGAGTTCATATTCGCGAGTTTTATATATAAATATTCAATTACTATAGATCTTAGTTCAATTCTCATAGCTCGTAGCTCATATCCGATAGCTCAAGGCTACTCCGACCGAAGACTCCTCACCGGATTCATCAATGCAGCCCTTATTGCCTGAAAACTTACTGTAATCAGTGTGACAAAAATAGCCAGCACTGCAGCTACCAGAAATACTCCCATTCCGATATCAATACGGTATGCATATTTCTGTAACCAATCCTGCAGGAAGTAATAAGCCAGTGGCGACGCAATGACACAGCTTATCAAAACCAGCAGGATAAAGTCTTTTGATAGCATTAACCAAAGCTGGGAAATGGATGCGCCTAAAACCTTACGGATACCAATTTCTTTGGTACGCTGCTCAGCTATGTAAGCTGCAAGTCCGAATAAACCCAGACATGAAATAAAAATTGCAAGTCCTGCGAAGATACCAGACAATTTACCCACCTGCTTTTCCAGAGCGAACTTTTGATCGTATTCCTCGTCTACAAAGCTATATTCAAATTGAGAAGAAGCATTATATTTTTGAAAGACCGGTTGAATTTTATCCAAAGTTTCTTTGAGGTCAGCGCCTGGCTTTACTCGCAGGAAAATGTTATTCGCTGATTGTGAATTGAAAAGAATTGCTAATGGATAAACAGGCTTGAAAGGATTATCAATTACTATATCTTCTATTATACCCACAATTGTCACCACTCGATCGCCGGTTTTCATAGTCTTCCCGATAGGATCTTTATAACCAATTACTTTCAAAGCTGTCTCATTAAGGATAACCCCATTAGAATCAGTCGGGTAATCTTTTGAAAAAGGGCGTCCTTGCTTAAATTTTAATCCAGCAGCTTTTTCAAAATCCCATTCGGTCATTAATGCATCCAGGGCTATGTCAGAATTTGGAGCTTTGCCTTCCCATGAAAAGTCACTCCATCTGTTATAAACTCTTGTCATCGGTTGTGAGGCCTTGGCTACTGCTTCCAGATTACCGGTATTCAAAAGATCTTGTTTTAGAGGCTCGTAATTTTTAACAAGCTCAGCATTCGCGGTAACCGAAATTAAATTATCAGGATTATATCCTAAAGAACGACTCCGGGCAAAGTTTATTTGCTCGTATACAATTATAGTACTAATGATCAGCCCGATTGAGATTGTAAACTGTGAAACCACTAATACTTTACGGAACAGCACTGCTCCATTACTTTGCTTAATTGTACCTTTTAATACTTTTACAGGGAGAAAAGATGAAAGATACATTGCAGGATAACTTCCTGATACTAAACCTGTAAAAAGGCATATTAATAATCCGCCAACAAGTAATGAACCGCTGGTGATATTCAGATTGATATTTTCAAATCCTACATCTCTTAAAAATGGAATTGCAAGGTATATTATAGCAATTGACAAAAGAAAAGAAAAAGCTGCTGTAAGAATCGATTCACTCAGAAATTGTATTATAAGCTGTTTTCGACCTGAGCCAATCGCTTTTCTTATACCTACTTCTCTGGCTCTCTTTTCTGAACGTGCCGTAGAAAGGTTCATGAAATTAATACATGCGATCAGCAATACAAAAATGCCAATAATGCCAAACAAACGTACATATTCTATTTTGCCACCTGTATTTATCCAGTCTTTATAATCGTTTCGTAAATGCCATTTATTTAAAGGATGTAAGAATAATGTTTGATTTTTTATTCTGTTGTCACGGAGTACATTTAAAGGACCTATTTTCTTTGAGAAAGCTTCCATTGAAGCGCCTTCATTTAATTCCACAACATTCATCATAAAATTGTTCCCCCAATTTGTTTTGTTGTTCCTTATAAATTCAGATACTGTTAGTCCGAATTCATAAGGTGCCAGATAATCAAATTGGATCGTGGAATTTAGCGGAGGGTCTTTAATTACAGCAGTTACCCTGAAATCAAAAGCATCATCCAGTTTTAGTATTTTACCAATAGGATCTGAATCTCCAAATAAAGCTTTTGAGGTTGATTCCTTTAAGATTATAGAGTTAGTTTCCTTAAGTGCTGAGGTAACATCTCCCTTAAGCAAGGGAAAAGAAAACATAGTAAGAAAATCGGGATCGACGTATATACCTTTCGCATTAAAAGTATCGTTATCTATCTTAAGTGTATGCGGATCCTGCCAGGTCATTCTGCTTGCTCTTTTCACTTCAGGATAGTTGCTTCTAAGCTCGTAATAAAGAGGAAGGGGTGTTGATTCTTGTGTACCTTTCTGATCATTGTACAATGAATGCTTCATAACCAAAGCAATATTGTCTTTGTTCTTATGAAAAGAATCGTAGCTTGTTTCGTACTGCACCCAGGATCCTATCAATAAAGCGAAAGCCATCCCTGTTGCCAGCCCAAGAATATTTAAAAATGATAATGTTTTGTTTTTTAAAACATTACGCCAGGCCATTTTGAAGTAGTTCTTTAGCATATTTGAGGTGTCAGATATGAACTGTCAGGTATAAGGTGTTAGTCAACATTGGGTTAATTGTTAATATTATTCTTATCAGGTCTGGCATGGTCAACACATACTTAGAGCCAATTTTATAACAATTTGAAAAACAGCAATTTGCAAATATACTTGCAATTCCAAACGTTCGTTAACGGACACTTCGCGTACGCAAATGCAACAGTTATACATCATAATACTCATCTGATGACTTGGAGTCATCTGATGAGTATTAGAGATAAAAAAGTCATCCAATGAGTTTAATAATACCGTTTAATAAGTTAAATAGCGATTATTTGTAAGAGTAATAAATTCAGTCGTAGTTTTAATAATGAGATTTATTGAAGGCGGGATCTATCATGTGTATAATCGCGGCAATAATAAACAGCCTATTTTCTTCAATAGGGAAAACTACCTGTTTTTTCTTGCCAAGATCAGAAAAGAATTGCTTCCATATTGCGATATTATATCCTACTGCCTTATGCCGAATCACTTTCACCTGGAGGTATTTATAAAGCCGCTACCCACATCCAGATTGGCCATATCAAGCCATTCAACTGACAGGCAGCCTGTTGGTAAAACATTCAATAATGGTCTTGCGATACTTCTCAGGTCCTATACAAGAGCTATACAAAGACAACAAAAGATTACCGGATCATTGTTCCAGCAAAAGACTAAGGCTCGTCTGCTTAACAATAGCCGGGCCAATGAAACCATTAATGAAGCCTTCGTCTGCATGAATTACATTCATCAAAATGCTGTAAAAGCAGGACTTGTGAAGTCCATTGAGCAATGGGAATTTTCTTCTTATCGTGATTATGCAAACCTGCGAGCCGGGACTTTGTGCAATAAACAATTAGGATTCGAAGTTACAGGTGTTCAGGAAAACACGTTTGTTGAAGAAAGCCGAGAATTGGCAACAGCCTATTTTGAATTTATCAATGCTGCCAAAACAGATTAGGGTATTTTATAGTATACTCATCAGATGACTTTAAGTCATCTGATGAGTACTAAGCTAATATAAGCTGCCTTTCTCAAGCCCATTTTCCGAAATCCTTCCTGTTTCAATAATCTGCATAGACCGTGCTAAATTCTCAGTCAGTATTTTATCCCTGATGCAGCCGTTTAGTTTAAGACAGATCAGGTAGCTATTTCCCGGTTTCCCGGATTTAAGTTCAAAACTCAGCTCCTGTTTGTGCTTAAGTGGCAATATTGGGCTTGAAGCGGAATCTGATGTGCTTTCCATGCTATTAAAGTTGAAATACATCGCAATAACTTCTATTAGAAAGCCATCGATGGATTTACTCCGGAACTGTGGGTTTAAATTCCCCAGCTCAACCTTAAGCATTTCCGGGTTTAAGCTGATTTCTTGTTTAAATCCACCTTTCAGAATGCGCGACTGCCGATAATCCGTATTGATATCCTTATACAGCAAGTCATCTACATTCAGCGGAATATTCATTTTTAATTGTGTTTTAAACATGCCCACCAGAAATTGCCATAGCTGCCCGGAAGGAAAATCAGAACGGTAAGTATCTATTGCCTTTTTAACCAGGCTGGCAGGGGTATTTGCACCTGAAAGCAGCACATTATGCACCTTGAATGTTTCATTTACCTCAACCTTGCTCTTTGTGCCTCTCCTGGCTCTTGTGTGTTCTCTATAAGCCTTGCTATCAACATAGGTGCTATTAGGGTCCGGTGGCAGATTAGAATTATATTTTGCCATATCCTTATTATTTTGTAAATTGGTTTAAAGTTCAAATTACAAAATCTCCACACAATTTCAAACACCCCCTTATACCGACCTTATACGGTCCTTATACCGACCTTATACCGATATAGACAGTGTTGGACAAGTGTTGACAGAGGGTTGAACAGGGCTATTGGTTTCTAGGTGGTGAGGTCTGAGTTAAATTGTACTTAATATTAAAATTGCTGTGAGCTATGGGCAATGAGCCGTGAGCTATGTTTTCATTCATATTTAATCTGCTTTTAATACAATGTGTGGGGGCCCAAAGCTCATAGCCCATAGCTGATACCTTAAACTCACTCCCTCCTCAAACTATCCACAGGATTCGCCACCGCAGCTTTAACCGTCTGAAAACTGATTACAATTAATGAAACCAACAAAACAATTATCCCAGCTGATGCAAAAATCCACCAGCCAAATTCTATTCTGTAGGCATAATTGTCAAGCCATTTTTGCATGATAAGGTAGGCAAGTGGGGACGAAACAATTAATGCAATACTAATGAGCTTTAAGAAATCTTTGGACAACATTGTGAGTATAGCGCTTACTGATGCTCCAAGGACTTTTCTGATTCCGATTTCCCGGGTTCTTTGAGATGCTGTAAAAGCCGCCAGACCAAATAGACCTGATGATGCAATTAAAAGGACCAGGCCCATGAACAAGCCGATTATCTTGTTAACAGCTATTTCTTCATTGTATAATTTCCGGTAGTTACTGTCCACAAAGGAATAGCTGAAAGGCCGGTCTGATTTATAACGATCATAAACTTTCTGAATGGAAGCTATTGTTAAAGTGATTGAGGCATTATTGGATAGTTTGATATAAAGATTAGCCTGATAGGTATTCTCATTTTCGATTAACAATACCATGGGACTGATTTTCTCGGCCAGGCTTGTATAATTATAATCTTTAACCACACCAATAAGTTTATGGTTTGCACCTAAACCCATATCGATGAAATCGCCTGATTGACCTGAACTCACACCTAATAATTTAGCGGCTGTCTCGTTTAAAACGACATCAGTTTCCCGAAAAGTTACTCCTTTAGCGGGGGATATTATCCAATTTAAGCCCATTGTCGATACAAATTGCGAATCCACACGGAACAGTTTTGTGTCTTTACTTTTTCGGTTAGTATCGAGCACTGATTTAGCGGTCACCGAGCTGAAATACCTGCTGTACATTCGGCAATACAGAAGCTGCAACTTTCTCTACTCCATTAATATTTCTGATACCTGACTTTATCGCAGAGTAATGCACATCCTGCCCATCAGCCTGATCCAGTTGCACTGAAATTAAGCGGTTTCTGTCCAGACCGAGATCCTTTTCCATCATCAGGTTAAGCTGTCCGTTGATCACAAAAAAAGCGATAATTAAAATCAGGGAAACACTATACTGAAATCCTGTAAGTAATTTCCTAAAAAGCATTGCATTGCTGTTAGCTATTGAACCGGATTTTATTGATTTCAGGGGTTCATATCCCGAGAGCAACAAAGCAGGGTATAAACCAGATAGAAATATGGTACTCAGATATACTCCAAGAACAGACAAGATAAAAATATTACTGCTGAGTAAATTTGAATCTACTTCGAAATTGAAAAGATCAAGCATGAAGTACTTTAGAACTATAAGTATTGCCAATCCGGCAACAAAAGCCATGCTTGCCTGAACAAATGATTCCATGTAAAATTGAAGGATCAGGGATTTACGTGATGCCCCGGCAATCTTCCGCATCGCAACTTCTTTAAAACGCTGAATGGCGCGGGCTGTAGAAAGATTAACATAGTTTACGATAGCCAGAAGGAGTATCAATAATGTAATCAACGAAAATATCTGTACGTTTCTTAATGACTGCGGAGATATCAGTTTAAAATGAATATCGGTCAATGGGACCATATAATAAGGAAATGCCTTATCAGTATCAGGTATACCGGAAGTAAAATACCCGGAATCTTTTTCTCAAGTCCGGCAATTGAGGTTTCAGGTTGCAGCAGGAAATAAGTTTGGTAAGCGCCTGTTGCCCCGATCCCTTCCATCTCTTTTTCAGCGGCATCCGAAGACATTATGCTATTAAAGAAATTCCCTTCTATATTCCGTATCGTATGCAGATCTGCTATGAAATCAAACTTTAGTGATGAATTAGATGGAACATCTGCAATAACAGCGCTGACCTCAAGCTTTTGAGATTTATTGTAAGTGAGTATCCTTCCAATTGGATCCTGATCTCCGAAATACTTTTTCGCCATACTTTCAGTAAGTACAATAGTCCCAGGACGATCAAGTACCCTTATGGGATTCCCCCGCAGAAACTCAAATGAAAAAACACGAAAGACTCCGGAATCCCCAAAAACAATTCCGGGCTCAAAGAACTTCTTTCCCGCATCACTTTCTATAAGCGTACTGGCAGCAGATGTTTCATGAATTCTTGCAAAATCAACGATCTCAGGGGCAGCCTCTTTCAATGCTTCTGCAAAACGGTATGACATCGGCGACATCGGATTGTCCTTCAGATCAACCTTAAAGATATTATCAGCGTTTTTATTAAATCTGTCGTAGCTATATTCCTTGACTACATACAGCATCATTGTCAGTGTTGCAGCCAGCCCAATGGCTAGTCCGATTATATTGATGGAGGAGTAAAGTTTGTTCCTAAAGGTATTGCGGAATGCTGTTTTGAGGTGGGTTTTGACCATTGCTATGAGTTTTGGGAAATGAGCTCTGGGCTCTGGTATAGTTAAATTTACAATTCGATATTTTATCAATTTGGGTGGAGGCTCAGAGCTGATTGCTCAAGGCCCTCACTCCGACCTAAGGCTCTTCACAGGATTAGCTATTGCCGCTTTAACAGCCTGAAAGCTCACTGTGATCAGGGCAATCAGGATAGCTAAGATCCCTGCCGATACAAATATCCACCATTCTATACTAATGCGATATGCAAAGTTTTGAAGCCAGTTATCCATTAAATAATAGGCTATTGGTGATGCTATTATAAACGATATTACAATCATTTTCATAAATTCCGAACTCAGCAAAACTGCAATTTGAGAAATAGATGCACCTAAAACTTTACGGATACCAATCTCTTTGGTTCTGTGTATGGTCATCAGTGAAATCAAACCCAAAAATCCAAGTGAGCTGATAGTGATAGCGATGCCAGCGGCTATCCATATAAATTTTTGCTGCAGACTTTCACGTTTATATAATTGATTGATACGGTCATCAACAAACTGATAGGTAAACAGTTGATCCGGAAAAGCCCCTTCGTATTCCCTCTTCAAAATATTGAGACTTGCTTGCGTGTCTGCTCCGTTAAGCTTTACAGCAAGGTTGGTGATCAAGAAATCAAGCTCAAGAAACACAATAGGTTCAATCGGGCTTCTCATGGATTTCAGATTAAAATCATTAGTAACCCCAACAATAATGCCCTCCTGATCACCGGCCATCAGTTTCTTTCCAATCACGTCCTGAGGATTTTTGGGAAGCAGTTGTCTGGCCATCATCTCATTAACCAGGTATTCAGGCTTGGCTGCTGTGGGAGATATCGTCCTTCCATATTTTAACGGAATACTAAATGTTCTGAAATATGCCGAATCTCCAATTGAAAAACGTGCGGCACCGGGTTCCCATTCTGCCCTTGTATCGAACTTGATCGTGGCTCCTCTTCGGGTGTCAACACCGGGCGACTGATAACAAAAACTAAATGATTGAATTCCGGGTATGGAATTTAGCCGCTGACTTAACAGTTGTCTTTGCTGATCAGATATTTTTTCAAAAGGGATCATTACAACTGATTCTCTGTTAAACCCTTTGTCTGTATTCTTCAGATAACGAACCTGCATGATAATAATGATAGTGCCAATAATGAGGATCTGGGCTGCAACATTTTGAATGACTATCAATGACCTGGTACTAAACACAGAACTTGTCTTTTTATTGTTACTTTTAAGAGCATCAAATATATTTAGCCTGCTCATCACATAAGCCGGGTAAATGCCGGCACACAACGTCAAAAAAATCAGAAGGAAAAAAGAAAAGAAAATCAGTTTACTATAGGATAGAATGCGGATCGGCTCATCGTAAAAAACAAAAGAATTAAGTTGGGGTATGATCAGAGTTATAATAATCAGAGAGCAGATAATTGCTATAAGGGATACAAGCAGGGATTCAGAAATAAACTGGAAAAATATCTGCTTTACCGAACCGCCCAATATTTTACGGGTTCCTATTTCGGTACTTCTTCTTGTTTGCTGGGCAATAATCAGGTTAACATAATTTATACAGGCTATGACCAGTATCAGCAATCCGATAAGACTCAAGGTAGTAAGCAGCGATTTGGCAATAGTACCCGCATAGCGCATATCGAAATGCATATTTTCAAAAGGCATCAAATAAAAAGTAAACCATTTACTCATATCCTTCCCCATATTTTTATCTATCTGACTCGCCAGTGTTTTCTCAACATCAGTTTTCTGGTTTGCGTTTTTCAACAGAACAAAGGCATCATGGGTAGACATGCTATATCCCCAGCTGGTAAAATA
>CAZGWG010000069.1:0-16891 GCA_964529165.1 uncultured Sphingobacterium sp. | reverse complement strand
AATTCATTGCTGATTTAACTCCCCCTGGGTTTCCTTCGGCAAAGCAGAGGGATGTAAATTCAGTCAGGCTGTGATGCAGGGGTTGAGCTTCAATAAATTTCCCATCCAGGCACATCCTTACCATTGTAGAAAATATTCCTGGCAGAGCATTTCCAATTACCGAAATAACACCAACTGCCCCCATCGAGATCAGTGGTAAAGCAATAGCATCATCTCCAGAAATAAACAGGAAATCTTCAGGCTTATCCTTAATAATCTTGTTAAACTGATCAAAATTACCGGATGCTTCTTTCATAGCGATGACATTTTTACAATCATGAGCAAGCCGAAGGGTAGTTTCAGCAGTCATATTTACCCCGGTTCTCCCCGGAACATTGTATAGAATAATTGGCAGAGGACTTTCTTCGGCAATAACTTTATAATGTTGATAAATACCCTCCTGAGTAGGTTTATTATAATAAGGACAAACAGAAAGAATAGCGTCAAATCCCTTTGAATCAAATTTCTTCAGATCATTTAATACTTCAGAGGTATTATTGCCTCCAATCCCGGCTACCAATGGTACCCTTCCATTTACCTGAGAAATTGTGGTATCCCAAACTGCCCGTTTCTCATCACTGGTCAGAGTTGCTGATTCACCCGTTGTACCAAGTGAAACAATGTACTCAATACCACCATTAATCATATGGTCGATTACAGTTTTGAGAGCGGCATGGTCAACAGACCGATCTGCCTTAAATGGAGTAATAATGGCTACTCCTGTTCCATGAAATTTGTTCATTATACTATATTTATCCAAGAGAAATTCCGCTAATTTAAGTCGAATGGCTCAATATTAAAACCATTTTACGAATATTAGGCTATTATCGTAAAATTATTGCAGCATTTCGACTAATTCCTGATCTGAAATGATGGGTATCTGAAGTTTGATCGCTTTCTCAAGTTTGGATGGTCCCATATTATCACCCGCTACAAGGTAATTTAATTTCGCCGAGATACTGCTTAAAATCTTCCCTCCATTTGCCTCTATCAGGTCTTTAAGTTCATCCCGGCTATACTTCTCGAAAACTCCGGAAATGATAAATGATTTGCCTTCAAGCTTGTTACTGGCAAGCTCAATTGTACTCTGAACAGATTCGAACTGAAGTCCATGACTTTGAAGCGCCTCGATCTGTTCTTTATGGCGAGGCTCTTTAAAATATTCAAGGATACTTTCGGCAATGCGTTCTCCTATCTCGTCGACAGAAATGAGTTCCTCATAACTCGCATTCATCAGACTGTCAATGTCCTTGAAATAGGCTGCTATCCTTTTTGCAACCGTTTCGCCTACGTAGCGGATTCCAAGTCCGAAAAGTACTTTTTCGAAAGGCATTTGTTTAGATTTCTCAATTCCATCGAGCATGTTTCTGATCGAGCGCTCACCAAAGCGCTCGATCTCTTTAAGTTGATCTTCTTTCTCATGAAGAAGGTACAAGTCAGAGATATGCTCGATAAACCCCCTTCTGTAAAATGCTTCGATTGTCTCATGTCCCAGACCTTCTATATTCATGGCCTTACGACTGATAAAATGCTGCATTTTACCAACAATTTGCGGTGGGCAACCTTCATCATTCGGACAGTAGTGAACAGCTTCTCCTTCTTTTCTTACGAGATTACTTCCGCATTCCGGGCAAATGGTCGGGTAGCTAATTTTCAATGCATTCAGTACCCGTTTAGAGGTGTTTACTGCAATAATCTTCGGGATAATTTCCCCGCCTTTTTCAACCAGCACAGTGTCACCTTCATGAAGATCAAGACGCTTTATTTCATTTGCATTATGCAAGGTAGCCCGTTTCACAGTAGTGCCTGCAAGAAAAACTGGTTTCAAATTCGCTACAGGAGTTACTGCACCGGTGCGGCCAACCTGATAAGTAACCTTTTCAAGTATAGTTTCTACCTCTTGTGCTTTGTACTTATAAGAAATAGCCCAGCGCGGCGATTTTGCTGTAAAGCCCAATTCCTGCTGCTGACTGTAATTATTTATTTTTATTACAATTCCGTCAATGTCATAACTTAAACCGAACCTTTTCTCCTCCCAATAATGGATAAATTCAAGCACATCTTCAATGTTACTGCACAACTTGCTATGTTCACATACATGAAAACCTGATTTCTTAACTGCCTCCAGACTCTCCCAATGGTTATTATAAGCAAGTTTATCGGCATAAATAAAGTATAAAAAGCAATCCAGCGGACGTTTGGCAACCTCACTGGAATCTTGCATTTTTAAAGTTCCAGATGCAAAATTTCTTGGGTTAGCATAAGGAACTTCATTATTTTCAATACGCTCATTATTTAGCCTGTCGAATGCCGCACGGTGCATAAAAATCTCTCCACGGATATCAAAGGATTCAGGAAGTGCGCTTCCTTTAATTGATTTTGGGATGCTCTGTATAGTTTTGGCATTATTGGTAACATCATCACCCTGTGTTCCATCTCCGCGTGTAACAGCTCTTATGAGTTTGCCACTTTCGTAACTGAGACTGATGGAGAGCCCGTCAAACTTGAGTTCACAAACATATTCAAAATTGCTGCCAATAGCCTTACGCACCCTTTCATCAAAATCTTTAAGATCCTGTTCATTATAGGTATTACCCAAAGATAGCATGGGCCACTTATGCTTTACAGTCTGAAATTCCTTGGTTATGTCACCTCCAACTTTCCTGGTCGGTGATTCAGGGTCAAGATACTCCGGATATTCTTTCTCAAGCGCAGTTAGCTCCTCGAGCTTTTTGTCAAACTCGAAATCAGAAATTACTGGCTGCGCCAAAACATAATACTTGTAATTGTGCTCATTAAGCTCTTTAACAAGACTTTCAATCCGTTCCTTGATTTCAAAAAGTGACATGAAGCGAAGATAATTTATTCAGTTGACAGTTGACAATTGAAAATGGACAATTGGATTAAGATTCCTTAAGCAACTTTAAACTAATCTAGAAGTCTTTTTTAATTTTAGCAGAATTTTACAATGAACTCATAACCCTAATTGTCAACTGTCAAATATCAACTCTCAATTAATTAGAGATTAACTATTTTATTTTAAAAGGGCCGTTTAGGTCTGGTTTCTATTAAATTTTTACTAGAATTTCCCAATGAACTTGCAATTCTAATTGTCAACTGTAAATTATCAACTGTCAATTAACTTCACGTTTATTTCCTCAAAAATCTCCATATAATTTCCCATGAGATTTTGATGGTACTGATTCAATATATCACCAAGAATGAGTATTTCGCCCTCTGTAAGCGGGTCTTTCCAAACGCGCATACAAATTCTGTTTAGGGCATACATGATATTGTGGCTTTCGCGGTAGGTCTCAAGATAGTTGGATTGAATGAACTTATCGAAGAAGATGAAAAAATATGTCGTATCATCAATCCCATTCAGTTTAAGAAATCTGTTGATTGCTTCCCGATCTGATAGTCTCAAATGAGTATAGAAATCCACTGTTTGAATATGATTCTCAGTTAATAATGTACTGTCGAGCATTAGCTCAAGAGCGATATGCGCTAAAAAAGATGGGCGAACAACCGAATTTCTTAGAGCTGGTATGATTGCTTTTTTAATACCGGAGGTATGTTCAGCAAAGAATACTGAATTATGAAAATGACGGTCGACAATTATGTGTCGCCTCCATCCCTCCAAAATGGAACTTTCAAAATTGCTATTGAAATGGCTTTTATTTCTTTCCGGATGTAGATTCCAGTCCTTCCGGGCATTTTTAACAAGATCAGGTAAAACTGCACCCAAAACAAGATGTGGGTCTTTGCTTTGCCTGTCAAAGTAAAAATGAGAAAGGAAGTTCATTTTACTGTTTTTGTTTAAATTGATTTGTGTTGATTAATTCGAGCTGAATAATAGCCGAAGTACATAAATCTACGAAAATTTTGCCATGCAGAGGTTTATCAATTGTACTATATTTGCATTCCAAACGATCCTTAAGATAAAATGAACTTTGTAGAAGAATTACGCTGGCGGGGAATGCTACATGATATTATGCCCGGAACGGAAGAGGAACTGAATAAACAGATGACATCAGGTTATATAGGATTTGATCCTACGGCAGATTCATTGCATGTAGGGCATCTGACTCAGATCATGACACTGATACATTTTCAGCGGGCAGGACATAAGCCTTTTGCATTGGTTGGCGGTGCAACGGGTATGGTTGGCGACCCTTCCGGTAAATCGGCTGAACGCAATCTTCTTTCTGAAGATGTTTTAAATCATAATGTCAAATGTCTTGAGAATCAACTGAAAAAGTTTCTCGATTTCAATACTGGAGCCAATAGTGCTGAGATGGTGAATAATTATGATTGGTTTAAGAATTTTACCTTTCTTGATTTTATTCGTGATGTAGGGAAGCACTTAACAGTCAATTATATGATGGCTAAGGATTCAGTTAAGAAGCGGCTTGAGGGTGAAACCGGAATGTCATTCACTGAATTCAGCTATCAGCTAGTACAGGGTTATGATTTTTATTACCTCTGGAAAGAAAAGAACTGTCAGGTACAAATGGGAGGATCAGATCAGTGGGGAAATATTGTAACTGGAACTGAATTAATCAGAAGGAAGGCTGCGGGTAATGCATTTGCAATTACTACGCAGTTGATTAAAAAGGCGGATGGAACAAAGTTTGGTAAAACGGAAAGTGGTGCAGTATGGTTAGATCCTGCAAAGACTTCACCCTATAAATTCTATCAGTTCTGGTTAAATACTACAGATGCAGATGCTAAAAGCTGGATCAGGATATTTACATTAAAATCAAAGGAACAGATCGAGGAATTGGAGCGAGAGCATGACCTTGCACCTCATCTCCGAATACTTCAGAAAGCATTGGCAGAAGAAATTACAATACGGAGTCATTCTGCTGAAGCACTTGAAACGGCTCTTAAAACTTCAGAGTTCTTATTTGGAAACGGTTCTCTGGATTTTATTAATAGTTTAAGCGATGATGAGGTTCTCGATGTTTTCGATGGCTTACCACAATTTGAAATTCCTGTAGCAGAATTCGATTCGGGTGTTAATCTGACAGATCTTCTGGCAGAAAAGACTACGGTATTCCCTTCTAAAGGGGAAGCACGTAAAATGATCAGTGGAGGGGGCGTATCTATTAATAAGGAAAAAATAGCAGAACCTTCACAGGTCTTTACAAAAGAAAATCTGATCAGAGGCAAATTCCTTGTTGCTCAAAAAGGGAAAAAGAATTATTATCTCATTATCGCTAACTGAGCATGTTATCCTGCTTAATTTGAATTAACCATTAAATATAGATTTTGCTGAAACCAGTCAGAGAGTATTATCATGAAAAGCAACTTGAATGCGAAGCGGAAATAAAGCGATTTGAACGTCAAATCAATATTTATTCCTTTTTGCGTCTTTTTATACTTTTAGCCGGAATTTTCCTGTTTTACCAGTCGATTAGTTATGGTTTTATCTGGCTCTCTTTTCTTCTGGTTTTTTTGCTTATCCTTGGCTTTGCGTGGCTTGTTTCAAAGCAAAGCTACTTTCAAAAGCAAGTTGATTATTTCAGGAATCTGAGTCTTATTCAGTCCAACGAATTAAACAGTCTGGATCACAGTTCAACAATTTATTCAGAAGGTTTAGTATATACTGATGATCTGCATCCTTATTCCTCAGATCTGGATATTTTTGGTAAGGGTTCGCTCTTCGGTATGCTCAATCGTTGCTCGACCAATGGAGGGAATGCGAAATTGGCAGATTGGCTTAAGAAACCAGCGAGTATCAGGCATATTAGAGAAAGACAAGGTGCTGTAAAGGAATTAAGTGCAAAGTTAATATGGAAACATCATTTTCAGGCGGTTTTACTTTTTGCTAATCGGGCTCCCGATGACCAATCTGCTGAGCTTTTCAAATTTCTAAGTTTAAAATTTGAAAAATCTGCCTACTGGTTAAAAGTATATGCCCGTTGGATTCCATTCATATTTCTAATCACAGCCATTACCGCCTGGTTTATTCCTTTGTTCCTCATTCTGCTATCAGCTCTGGTTATTTTCAATCTGATACTTATGCAAAGTTATCATTCAAGAGTACTCAAAGCAGATAGCATGATTGGTAAAATGAGTAGAATTCTGAGCCATTTCTCTGAAGCTATTTCAGCAGTAATGGATGAGAGTTGGAAGTCTTACCTGTGCCGGCAACTTGCAGATGAATTAACAGGTAAAGGCGAGAAAAAACTTTCAACACAGATTAAACATTTTTCTTTGCTGATAAATCATCTGAATTTTGGACTGACCGCAGTAGGGGGTATACTAAACGTTGTGATGCTATGGAACATCAGGCAGCTATTTGCAATTGAAAATTGGAAAAAAGAAAATCATGAGGGACTAAAGCAGGCATTCGATGTCCTTGCTTCTTTTGAAGCGTTGCTGAGTTTGAGTTCTTTAAATACGAATTATCCTGAATGGTGCTTTGCTGAAATCAGTGAGCAGGAAAATTATACCTTAAAGGCCAAAGCCATCGGACATCCATTAATTCCATCACAGCAAAGGGTTGTTAATGACTATATGCTGGATGATGAATTAAAAATAGACATTATTACTGGTTCTAATATGGCCGGGAAAAGCACCTTTCTACGTACCCTCGGAATCAATACTGTTCTTGCTCTTTGCGGTGCTCCTTCCTGTGCTTCTTCTATGGAAGTTAGCCACATGCTGGTATTTACTTACATGCGTATTCGGGATTCCTTGAATGAAAGTACTTCAACTTTTAAAGCGGAACTTGATCGTCTGCAGGCCTTGATTAAGATGCTGGATAATTCAGGAAAGGTTTATTTCCTGATCGATGAAATGCTAAGAGGTACTAATTCGGTAGATAAATATCTTGGGTCAAAAGCAGTTATTGAAAAGTTGATATCCCGGAATGCGGTTGGGATTGTTGCTACCCATGATCTTCAAATAGCGGGACTAGAGCAAAAATACCCAGCTTATATCCGCAACTATTATTTCGATATTCAAATGGAAGCTAATGAAATGAGGTTTGATTATAAGCTCAAAGAAGGCGAATGCAAAACTTTTAATGCTTCATTATTGCTTCAGCGAATTGGAATTTATCCTGAACAATAGCATCAACAGGGTACCTAATCCTGTTGATGCTATTGTTTTTATTCTTCAGACAGGTTCTTTAACTGCATCAGCAGCGAGTATGCTCCATTCGTAACAATTTTTTTTGCTCCGAGATCAGTTTTTATTGCAGTATAGCCGTTTTCAGTTTCACCTGTAATCACCTCAGTCATTTCATATGTCCGTCCGGCTTTTTCTGAAAACACATAATTTTTCCCCTCAAAGTTGACAACGCTTTTCTCAGGGAGAGCCTGTTCCTCACTATTCTGAATGGTTATTTCGGTATTCATATACATTCCAGGAGCCAGACTTTTGTCGAACTGTTCAAAATGGCAATGGATTTCAGCCGTTCTTTCGGCTGAAAGGTCTCTGCTGATGAGGCTGATTTCGGTTGCATATTTTTTGTCAGGATTATTATTTGAGTAAGCTATAGCTTTTTGTCCCCGAGCTAATTTGTTGAGGTCTTTTTCGAAAACTGTCAGGGTCAGGTGTACATCTGAGGGATCAATTAATTCGATCAGCACATCAGAGGGGTTAAAATAGCTCCCGATGTTTCCATTCACCTTACTCACATAACCATTTATTGATGAGCGGATTTGAATCTGCCTGCTGATATTGTTTTCATTCAAACGTCCCGGATCAAGACCTATAAGTCTGAGCTTTTCCGCATATGCTCCCAGAACAATTTTTAAACTCTGAAATTCAGCTTCTGCCAATTGAAGGGCCTTATCACTGCCTGCTTTTTCCTTGTTCAGTTCCTTTTGGCGGTTCTTCTCCTGCTCTGAGTAGGCTAATTTTGCCTTTGTTACCAGGTAATCCTGCTGAAGCTGTATATATTGCGGATCTTCAATTGTGGCAATTACCTGTCCCTTTTTTACAATTGTTCCGGGCAGCATATTAATGGATCTAAGGTACCCCCCCAAAGGTATGCTGATAGAAATCAGATTCTGAGGAGGCACCTCAATACTTCCATTGAGTTTTAATATATCGGATACTGCTCTTTTTTCAGCTATTTCAGTTTTAATAACAGCATTTTTGAACTGTGCTTCAGTTAAGATAACCATATTCTTGTCGCCTTTTTCTTCTGCTTCCTTGTTATCCTTTTTCGCTGTTCCACAGGATATTAAAAATATACTGATTAGTAAGATTACGCTTAAACTGATCATTATTTTTAGGAGCGTTTGATTATACTTATTCATTATTTTTTGTGTTAGATTGTAGATATTCAATTTGTATAATAATCTCGTTCAAGCTTTTTACAGAATCCAGATAGTCACTTTCTATGCTAAGAGCCTGCTGACTCAGGATAGTCCATTCGAGATAATTGATTTCACCTTTGCTTAGCTGAAGACTTAATGTCTTTTTAATGGTTTCTGCATTTTTCAAACCGGTCTTTTCGAAATAGCCGAGATCTGATTTGCTCTTTTTTAGTCGGGATAAAGCATCAAGAAATTGCGTATTAAGGTTCTGTTTTTCCCTTTCAAGTCCCGTTTGAGCTATATTTTCATTGATTTTTGCCGCACTGATTTTTGATTTCTGAGCTTTGCTGAAAATGGGAATGCCAATTCCCGCCTGAAAAGAACTGTAACGTCTATTATTGTTCAGGTCAATTCCATCACGGATACTAAGATTATTATATCCTAATGAAAGTTCAGGCAGAAGCCTTGCCTTTTCGAGTTTAGTATTGGCTTGGCCAATCAGCGTCTGCTGTTCCATAAGTTTAATCGAAGGATGTAGTTCAGTATGAATGCTCTCCGGATCTTGTGGCTCAGCGCGCTTAAATGGCCGACTGTCTGGTTTAAAGAATGTTTTGGAATTAAGAAGTTGGCTCAGCCTGATAATGAGTACTTCTCTGTCCTGGGCAAGTTGATTCAACTGGAGTTCAATCGCACCTTTGTGATGGATTGAACTGGTGCTTTCCAGTATATTACTTTCTCCACTTTTTAACCGGAGTTCACTAACCCTCATAAATTCATTAAACATAGTATCGGTCCTTCTGAGTAATTGTTCTTTCTCTTCCAGATATTTAAGTAGATAATAAACCTGAGTTACATTCTTCCTGACTTCGGCCATCTGCAGTTTACCGGACAACAAGCTGTTTTTCCATTCTTCTTCGTAAATAGTTTTTTGCCGGTTATAAACTGTAGGAAAACTAAAGCTTTGGATCAGACTGAATCTGGAATCTCGGTAAATACTGTTAAAATTGCCATACTCTGCGGTTAATTGAGCCTGAGGAAGAGGTGAAGCTGTACCAATCAACTGGCTCCGGTACCTGGCTTTCAGAACTTCTTCTTTCAGGATCAGATTATTTTTTAGGGCTGTATCTATTGCCGCTTCAAGGCTAATTGGAACTTGTGCCATTGTCGATTCTCTACCCATGAGCGAGAATAGAATTAAGACTGCAATTACATGTTTTTTCTTGGGACTGAATCCTTTTTCGAATTGAATATAGAGTACCGGCAATACAAAAAGGGTGAGGAAGGTTGCAACAAGTAACCCGCCAATCACAACAGTTGCCAGTGGTCGCTGAACTTCGGCACCTGCGCCTGCACTTAGGGCCATCGGCAGAAATCCGAGTGATGCAACAAAAGCGGTCATGAGTACCGGACGTAAACGTGTACCTGTACCTTTTAGAACGATTTCACGGATATCGGCTTCGCCGGAGTTTTTCAGACGATTGAATTCAGCAACCAGTACAATCCCATTTAACACAGCAATTCCAAATAGGGCTATAAAACCAACACCTGCACTAATACTGAAGGGCATGCCACGGATAGCCAGTAAGAAGATCCCTCCGATTGCTGAAAGTGGGATGGCAGTATAGATCAGCAGGCCCTGTCTGATTGAATTGAATGCAAAATAAAGCAGGAGAAAGATTAATGCCAGTGAAACTGGTACTGCAATCATCAGACGATCTTTTGCGGCATTAAGGTTCTCGAATGCTCCGCCGTAAGTGATGATATATCCGGGAGGAAGCTTAATAGCTTCGTCAACCTTTTTACTTAATTCGTCGACAATACTTTCTACATCTCTGTCATGAACATTAAAGCCAACTAATATTCTTCGTTTCGCGTCCTCGCGCTGGATCTGATTCGGACTATCCTTCAGGTTTACATCCGCGAGCTGGTATAGCGGGATTTGTATCCCATCTGCCGTAGGTATTAGTAATTCTCTTACATTTTTCAGGTCCTGTCTTTTCTCACTTTCTAAACGAACTACCAGATCGAATCGCTTCTCTCCTTCAAATACCTGTCCGCTCACTTTGCCTGCGAATGCAGAATTGACTACCTGATTGATGTCTTTTACACTCAGACCATACTGAGCAATTTCCGGCCGTTTATATTCAATCACAATCTGAGGAATCCCGCTAACAGTTTCAACATATAATTCACCTGCCCCCTCAACGCTGCTCACGATATTTCCAACTTTTTTTGCATAGAATGATAAGGTGTCAAGATCTTCACCAAAAATCTTACATACAACATCCTGACGCGCGCCAGTCATTAGCTCATTAAACCTCATTTGTACAGGAAACTGGAAACTGGTTGTTACTCCCGGGACTTCCTGTGCTGCCTTTGTCATTTTTTCAGATAATTCATCAAATGAACTCGCCGAAGTCCACTCACTTTTATCTTTTAGGGTAATAATCATATCACCCATATCCATTGGCAATGGTTCTGTCGGAACTTCACTGCTGCCGATCTTAGTAACTACTTTCTCTATTTCCGGGAAACGGGATTTTAATATATGTACCACTTTCTGAACACTTTCAATGGTTGTATTCAGGTTACTTCCGGCAAGTACCCGTGTTTCAACAGCATAATCACCTTCTTCAATAGACGGAATGAATTCACCACCCATTCTGGAAAGGAGGAAAATGGCAATAATGAATAATGCTAATGTACTTGTGATAACTGCTTTTGGAAATCCAAGCACTTTTATCAGGGTGTTTTTGTAAGCACGTTCTATTTTTACCATAATTCTATCCGAGAGGTTTAACTTTTCCTTTTTATTACGACTCAGGAATATGGTACTCATCATTGGTATGTAGGTAAGAGAGAGAATGAATGCCCCAAGCAATGCAAATGCAACAGTTTGTGCCATTGGTTTAAACATTTTTCCCTCAATACCTTCAAGTGTGAATATTGGAAGGTATACGATCAGAATAATGATCTGCCCAAATACGGCACTGTTCATCATTTTTGAAGCAGCACTTTTTACTTCATCATTCATACTATGCCTGCTGAGCTTGTTTAATCCCATGAATTTTCCGGAATGGGCTAGCTGATGCATAACAGCTTCAACGATGATTACAGCACCATCTACAATCAGCCCAAAATCAAGAGCACCTAAACTCATCAGGTTTCCGCTGACTCCAAAAATGTTCATCATAATCACCGCAAAAAGCATGGAAAGCGGAATTACCGAGGCAACCAGAAAACCTGCCCGCAGATTCCCAAGGAAAATGACTAAAACGAAAACAACAATCAATGCACCTTCCAGCAGATTAGTCTTTACTGTGTTGATGGCATTATTAACCATCTTGGTTCGATCTAAAAAGGGTTCAATGATCACACCTTCCGGTAAAGATTTTTGAATCAGGGCAATCCGTTCTTTAATATTTTCAATGACCTCATTACTGTTTCCTCCTTTAAGCATCATGACAATGGCTCCCGAAACTTCTCCCTCGTCATTATAGGTTAATGCACCATATCGGGTTGCATGGCCAATCTTTACTTTAGCCACATTCCTGATAAGCAGTGGAATGTTGCTTTTGGTGTTTTTTATACGAATATTTTCAATGTCTTCGGTATTTCTGATTAATCCCTCACTGCGGATATATAAAACACCTTCATGCTTTTCAATATAAGCTCCCCCGGTATTTTGATTATTATTTTCGAGTGAATTGAAAACATCATTAATAGTGATGCCGTAGGATTGAAGTTTATTGGGGTCAATTGCAACCTCATATTGTTTTAGTTTACCACCAAAGCTGCTAACTTCAGCAACCCCTTTAACTCCCAGCAGTTGTCTTCGGATCAGCCAATCCTGAATTGTACGCAGTTCAGTGATTGAGTATTTATGTTCATATCCTTTCTCCGGACGGACAACATATTGATAGATCTCACCGAGACCTGTAGAGATCGGACCCATCTCCGGACTCCCAATACCTTCTGGTATTTGTGACTGAACCTGCTGCAGGCGTTCGGCTACCTGTTGTCTGGCCCAATAAATATCAACATCATCATTAAAAACAATTGTCACTAGTGATAGACCAAAACGACTATAACTTCTGATTTCTTTTAATCCGGAAATATTACTGTTCGCCTGCTCAACGGGAAAAGTAACCAGCCTTTCTATATCTGTAGCCCCGAAAGAAGGGGCAATGGTAATGACCTGTACCTGGTTATTGGTTATATCCGGAACAGCATCTATAGGTAATTTGCTTAGTTCGTAAGTCCCAAAGAGTATCAGCACTATCGTGAACAAGCCAACAATGAGTTTATTTTTAATGGAAAATCCAATAATCTTATTAAGCATAAAAGAAATAATTTCAGCACTCAGACATGAGTGCAAATACAAAAAGATGGATACCCTTTGGGTAACCATATGAATATTAGTTTAGGAAATAGCTATAAATCAGCCGAGTTTTGGCGGTTGCCAGATTCGGTTCAGACAGGCTGAAGGTATATAAGGCTCCTTATAATTCGAGGTATTCAAAGAGGAAAAAGTCGAAAATGGTGCTAGCAGGAGGTTGTTTCCCGGATGAGGGATTCCAAAATTAAATGATGATGAACCGGAACTGGCATCCTGTGATTTGAAAGGTAGCTGGTTGTCGCGATCATTATCCTGATCATTTCCATCATCATCCTGATAATGCTGGTAAAGAAACTTATAGAAAGTAATGGAACTGTTATCTGCCTTATGCTCAGCGTAGTGTGAGATAAGTAAAGGTAGTCTGAACAACTCGCCCAGGCTGGTAGTTGAAGCAAGGTATAGAAAGATAAATGTTATTACAGCAGATCTTATCAAACTGGATCAATATTTCGTGCCATAAAGATTGATAATAATCCAGGAATGTGCAAGTATCAAAATTGGTACATAACTTTTTTGCCACCTGAGATAATGCTTTATCATTGGATTTTTATCCGTTTTGGCTTTATTTTCTTAAAAAACAGGATGGAAACTAGTGATTCGATTATATCAATCCCGATTTCATAATTAGCAGGATAAATACTTGATGTGAATGATATTTATTTTCATGATGATGATTTTTTAAGATTCCTAATTTTCCGAATCTGCCCTCCATAGCGCCTGTAATTATTTCTGGTATTTTTTTTTTACATTTAAAACAGAATCTAAAACTTATCTAAAATTGTGAACAATGTCTAATTCTTTCAATCGCCGTAAATTTTTACAGGCAAGTGCTTTTGCGGGAGCTGCTTCTTTATGGTCACCTTCTTTAAGTGCCGAGACTTTAATTGATGTTAAATCATCTGATATTGGTAAGTCGAAATGGGATCTCGACACTCCGGCTTTATGTGTCGATCTCGATAAAATGGAAAAGAACATAAAACATGTGCAATCCCGGTTGCAGGGTACAGGTACAGGAGTTCGTCCTCATGTTAAAACACATAAATGTCCTGCAATTGCTAAAATGCAGGTTGCGGCAGGTGCGGTAGGAGTGTGTGCAGCGAAGCTTGGAGAATCTGAAGTAATGCTTGCTAACGGTATACAGAATGTATTGATGACTGGAGTGAACATTTCAGTATCCAAGATCAATCATGCGATGGCATTAAGAAAGAAGTACAAAGGCTTCATTCAGGCTGTAGATAATATGCAAAATGCCAGAGATCTTCAGGATGCTGCCAAGGCTGCAGGTATTATTGCCGATATTGTTGTGGATCTTGATGTGATTAACAGATCAGGTATAAAAAATGGTCAACCAGCATTAGAGCTTGCCCAGTTTGTCGATAAAGCACCAAATCTGAAATTTCATGGTGTTTTGGCATATGATGGTGCCGTACAGCATGTTGAAGGATTTAAACGTCGTAAAGAACAGGCTTTTAAAACTTTCGAACCGGTAGTTGGGAGTTACGAACTGATGAAGAAAGCCGGGCTGAATATGGAGATTTTTAGCGGGGGGGGGACCGGCACCTATGATATGATGTATGAGATTCCGGGATTTACTGATGTACAGGTTGGAAGCTATCTATTCATGGATCATCAGTATATGATTATTGGTGGTGCAAACAATGATAAAATAATGGATGATTTCGATCCATCCCTGACTGTAATGGCAACAATTATTAATGATTCCAAGGAAGGAAAGTATGTAACGGATTCCGGTGCAAAGGCATTAACACTAAACGTACCTCATGGTAAGATTATTGGCGAGCCTGATTTTGATTATAATGCAGGTTCAGATGAGTACGGGTCGGTGAAAATTGTTAATCCAAATAAAACCTATAAAGTAGGAGATAAGTTTGAAGTTATTGTACCGCATTGTGATCCGGTGGTTAATTTATATGATTTCATGTACGGCATTCGGAATGGTAAGGTTGAAAAGATTTTACCTATTCTTGCGCGCGGGAAATCGCAGTAGAGTTGACACCCGATAGCTATCGGGTTGACAGTTGAAAATGCCTGATAGATTAATGAAATTATCAGGCATTTTTAGGTTTATCAAATTATTTTTCGTGGTTTTGACGATACTGATGAGGAGTCTAAGGACTTCTTTGCAATTACGATAAATTCCTCCTGATTTATAAACTCAGTATCTATTAATAGGCTTATCCAGTATTCTGTCTACTTGGCTTCCTGTAGCGCAACATTCATTTTATGGAGAGTCTGCTGTTAATTGGGTGTGTTCTACCTCTCTGATTTGTACCCTTATTGATGTAAATTCCTCAATAGTTATTTGGACAAAACAATTTCTTTCCGCTCTTCAGACAGAACTTTGTAAATTCTGATTGTTTGAATTGCAAAGGCATAAGATTTTTCATTGATATAGTTGACAGTTGATAATTGAAAATCTTAATTTCAAAATTATCTATTGAAGCTCATATCAAAACCTACCCTTAGGTAGCGGCGATCTATTTAGCGGTAAATAAAAAATGGTAGCAGATTTTCACACCTACTACCATTCAAATTGTTAACCCGATAGCTATCCTATCGTGTGGACACATCTTATTATAAACATTTGTCTAAGTATCAAAATTCATTATTAAGCAGGGATTTAGGCGTTATGCTGTGGCCCTTTGGAGGGGGGCTACGGGGAGGATCCACCCCTTTTATTCCCCCTAGCGGGGAACAAGGATGCCTAAACATGATGAAATAGAAAATGTGTCCACACGATAGGATAGCTATCGGATGTCAACTGTCAATTATCAATTATCAACTCTCAATTAATCACAGTTTCTTAATCTCAATATTTCTGTACCAAACCTCATCTCCATGATCCTGAATTGATATTTTTCCGGATTTGTAAATACTAAAACCAGGCATAGTGTTGAACTTGCTTCCTGCCACCATCTTTTTCCATTCTTCGTCCCACATTGTTGTAGAAACAATGTTCTTGCCATTCATGAAAAAGTCAAGTTTGCCATTGTTGGCAATGATTTCCACTTTATTCCACTGGCCAACAGGGTTTACCGGTTCTGAGCTGCTTGCAATCAGATCATAGAGATCTCCAGCGCGGTGTTTATGGATTTTTCCATCTGCATGACCATCATTATCAAGTACCTGCATCTCAGGGCCTGTATTATACGACGATTTGTATTTTGAAAGATCTTCATTTACATAAAATATGATCCCGCTGTTTCCATTTTTTGATATTTTCCATTCCAACCTGAGATGAAAATTATCAAATGATTCATCGGTAGTCAGATCCCCACCTTGTCCGGGTTGCCTGTTTTTAGCGTCAAGGTAAATTGCTCCATCAACAACTTTCCAGTCAGTTCCGGCACTTGTTTTACCATAGCTATGCCAACCGGCAGTAGTCTTTCCGTCAAATAATTTTTGCCATCCTTTATTGGTTGTGCTGTTTTTACTTGAGCCACAACCGGAAAGAATAATTGCACTGAGAATAACCAGGCTGATTTTTTTCATGTTATTTGTTTTTTAAGGAAAGAATGTATTTAACCATTTCCTTTGCATCATCTGTACTTAATGCAGGATGTGGTGCCATTGGGATTTCTCCCCATGAACCTGCTCCACCATTAATTATCTTGCCGGCAAGCAACTCAATATTAGCCTCAGTAGCTTCATATTTATTCGCAACATCAATATATGACGGGCCAACAATCTTCGCTTCTACTTTATGGCATGTTAAACAATCTGAAGTACTGATCAATTGTTCTCCCTTTGCAGAGCCTGTACTTACTGCAGCAGTTGTTGCGCTGGTGTCAGGAACAACTTGCTCAACTACAGAAGTGGTGTCTTCTTTACTTTCTGATTTTTCAGCACTGTTACAAGCCAATATAACGCTGCAAACTCCTAAAACGATTAGTATTTTTTTCATTTTTTATTAGATAATTTATGGCAATGAAATTAGTGATTAATAATTAAATACCGAGAATTTTTCGATTAAACTCCTCATCGCTTCCCGTGCCTGCAAAATCATCAAAGGCTCTTTCAGTAACCCTAATGATATGATCCTTTATAAATGCTGCTCCTTCCCGTGCCCCATCTTCCGGATGTTTGATACAGCATTCCCATTCCATTACGGCCCAACCTTTAAAATCGTATTGGGTAAGTTTACTGAAGATTC
>CAZGWG010000068.1:7216-16943 GCA_964529165.1 uncultured Sphingobacterium sp. | reverse complement strand
TAAGTACAGGCAGAGTACCACCAATTACAAAGAACTTGATGAAAAATCCAACCAGTTAGCACACTATTTGATTGAAAATCAGGTTCGCCCCGGTGATACAATCGCGCTTGCTGTCGATCGTTCTGCCGAACTTCTGGTCAGTTTGCTGGCTATTATGAAAACAGGCGCAGCATACGTTCCGGTTGATCCCGAATACCCACTCAAGCGAATTGAATATATGCTTGAAGATTCTGCTGCCAGATTTTTAATCAGTTCTCAAAAATATAAAAATCAATTTACAAGACAGGGTACCAAAGAGATCGTTCTTGAAGAAATTTATCCTGAGCTTATCAATTACCCTGCTTCTGATCCGGGGATAGACGTTAAGGGTACCGACCTTGCCTATGTGATTTATACCTCAGGCTCAACAGGCAAACCAAAAGGAATAGCAATTGAACACCATAGCCTATGCAACTTTTTGTGCAGTATGCAGAAAGAGCCGGGCATTTCTGCCGCAGATCGTTTACTAGCTGTAACTACCATTTCCTTCGACATCTCCGGACTTGAATTATATCTCCCGCTAATTACTGGCGCAGAGCTCCTGATTACTGATGCTGAAATAGCTAAGGATTCCAGAGAGCTACTAGACCTGATAAGAAATGAGAAAGTAAGTATTATGCAGGCTACACCATCAACCTGGCGAATGATGGTAGAAAGCAATTGGAATGATCGGCTTGAACTCAAGGCACTTTGTGGCGGAGAAGCCCTTAGTAAAGATTTGGCAGAAGCATTAATAAGCCGATGCTCTTCGCTATGGAATATGTATGGCCCTACCGAAACTACTATATGGTCGGCAGTAAAAGAGATCAAGAAAACTGATGCTCAAATCAGTATCGGACATCCAATTGCCAACACCCAGATATATATCCTTGACCAACACCTCAGGCCCGTTCCTGCCGGGCGTACGGGAGAAATATATATTGGAGGTGCCGGACTTGCAAGAGCATATCTCAATAAACCGGAATTGACTGCAAAGAGCTTTATTCAGAATCCAATAGCTCCCGAAATATCAGATAGAATTTATCGCAGTGGCGATTTGGGTAAATTCCTGGATAATGGAGAAGTTCAATGTTTTGGAAGAATTGATAATCAGGTTAAAGTCAGAGGGTATCGCATTGAATTGGGTGCTATTGAAGAAGCACTGAACGACCAGAATATGGTTAAAGAATCTTTAGTGATAGCCAGAGAGGACCGCCCCGGAGACCAAAGACTGGTGGCCTATATCATTGCTGAAACAGAGAGCGATAAGCTGATTCCCTCACTAATAGCATCCTGGAAACAGGGCATTAAAGAGGTTTTACCCCCTTATATGATCCCGGGTGATTTTGTTATTCTGCAGAAATTTCCATTGCTTCCAAACGGAAAGATTGACAGAAAATCACTTCCAAAACCTCATGAGAACCCTTCGGACAACAAAAAACAAATTCTTCCAGGAACTGAGACAGAGAAATTGGTTGCCAAAATTTGGGAAGATGTTTTAGCCATAGAGTCAGTTGGATTGTATGATGACTTTTTTGAGTTGGGTGGACATTCGCTTTTAGCTGTACAGTTGATGACTCTTCTTGAAAAGGAAACGGGTGCTAAATTACCGATTACAACCCTTTTTAAAATATCAGTACTTGCAGATTTTGCGAAGCAGTTTGAGCTTGCAAGAATCAATAGTATTGATTCAGAGCAAAAAGCGGAATATGAGTCGCAAAAAGATAAAAACAGCTACCAGTCTGAATCGGCGATAAGCTACGTCCCACCCAGAACAGATGTAGAAAATCTTGTCGCAGAAATATGGGCTGAGCATCTGGGAATTGAAGCCGTGGGTGTATATGACGATTTCTTTGAATTAGGTGGGCATTCGCTTATGGCTATTCAGGTACTCAATCAGCTTGAAAAAGAAACCGGGAAACGCCTGCCATTAGCGAGCTTATTTGAGCATAGTACGGTAGAATCCATGGCACTTATGCTCGAAATGGATGCGAAATCAATTACCTGGGACTCATTGGTGGCAATAAAGCCACATGGCAATAAAATGCCACTTTACATTGTTCATGGTGCCGGATTAAATGTGCTATTTTTCAATACACTGGCAAAAAACATGGATCAGGATCAACCTGTTTACGGTTTACAAGCCAAAGGGCTCAATGGAATTGATCAGCCCCTGGAAAAAATAGAAGATATGGCCGCCTATTACATATCTGAAATACTAAAACAAAACCCTAAAGGACCTTATGCTATTGCAGGATTCTCTTTCGGAGGAATTATAGCCTTTGAAATGGCAAAGCAGTTTAAAGCAATGGGGAAGGAAGTTAAAATGCTGGCCATGTTTGACACTTATGCTTATCAGTCGGATCGGTATGATTCTTCATTCACCAGACTGTTCAATAAAACCAGATATCTTACTAAACAACTACTATTTACTTTTACCTTACTACGAGAAGATCCTAAACGTACAATCGAGTACAAAACTGAAGCAATAAAGCGCAGATTTATTCAATTCTACTGGAAACTCAAATATGGCCAGGAACAAAATCAGGAAGGTTTTTTCGGATATGCGAATAACATTGATGTAAAAAACGTACAAGCCTGGGAAAAGTATGTATTTACACCTTATAATGGCTCTATTGAACTTTTCAGAGCAAAAAAACGTACTTTCTATATGGATGATTTCGAGTATCTTGGGTGGAAACCGCTAGCATTGAAAGGAATCAGGATACATGAAATACCCGGCGAACATAATTATATTTTTGCTCCGCCAAATGATAAAGAGTTTGCAGAGATCCTTCAGAAATGTCTCGATGAAGCGGCACTAAAAAAGAGAGAATTTTAAGATCTCATATGTCGACCGTCCGGATTTTCTGTAAACAGATCAGCCCTATCTGGCAAAAAGAACCTTTAGGACGCTCAAAAAAACAGGTCGACCTTTGGAAGATCAAAGTTCAGGACCATAGTACACTCCCCGAAAAAATACTTAGTAAAGATGAACTTTTAAAAGCATCCCGCTTTCTTCATATCAAGGACCGTGATTCTTTTATCTCCAGAAGAACAGCGCTGAGAATCTTGATTAGCAGATATACTGATATACCTGCTTCGGAAATTGAATTTATCACCGGTAAAAATAAAAAGCCAGAGTTAAAATCAGGATCAAATAAGATCCGGTTTAATGTATCTCATTCAGGTGAACTGATTCTGATTGCCATTTCGAACACAGAGATTGGGGTTGACATCGAAAGAATTGAAACAAGTTTCAACTACGCTGATATACTTCAACATAGTTTCAGTGGGCAGGAAATTAGTCATATTGAACAGGCGGCTGATAAGCGGAATCTGTTTTTCAGACTCTGGACCCGCAAAGAGGCTCTAACCAAAGCAAGTTCCAAAGGCTTAGATGATGAACTAAGAGAAATTCCCTGCCTTGATGGATGGCATAATATTAATGAAGAGCTTATTAAATTAAGTGGTAGCTGGCAACTGAATAGCTTCAGTATTGATCATGAATATGTCGGAAGTATCGCATACCCGGCAGATAAAAGCCTGAACTACTTGAATTTTGACTACCTACAGTTTAAACATGATATAAAATAACAAGAATTATGCTTATTTAAATCCCTGATTCAATGATTATTCAGAAAAAATCGCAAATATCCTATGAAGAGTTTATGGAGGAACACTATAAACCAAGGGTGCCGCTTATCTTTAAAAATTCTTCAAAAGAATGGAAAGCTCAAGGCTTAATTACTCCCGACTATCTGAGAGAACATTTTAGCGATCGCAGTACGATGATCAAATATAAAGAATATACCATTGGTCAGATTTTAGATCACGTTGAAGTAAGTACCCCTGAAAATCCGGCTCCATATCCTGCAATTTTTGAGATCAGAACCCAGTTACCGGAATTGCTCCCATTGATTGAGCCGGTTAATATGGGATACGCTAAACCCAATTGGTTTGAAGATAAAATCTTCCCTCCAGGTAAATTGGGGAACAGTCTCGAATTATTTATCGGAGGTTTAGGTTGCCAGTTTCCCTTCGCGCACATCGACCAATATTATACCAATGCCTGGATAACCCAGGTATACGGCGAAAAACAAATCACTGTTTTTCCTCAGGGGCAGGATGAAATGCTTTATCCAGATCCCAAAAATCCATATGTCTCCATGGTCAATATTTTTAACCCAGACTATAATGTGCATCCAAAATTCAAAAATGCGACTCCGATTAAAGGCACAATTCTTCCTGGTGAAACTTTATTCATCCCCCGGGGAACCTGGCATACTGCACTTTCATTAACAACAAATATTTCTGTAATATTTGATCAGATCAACGATATTAATTTTGCCAAATGGAAAAGTGATATCTGGGAATTCAAAAAACGGGAAAATTTAAAAAATGCCGTCACCAGCTATGTTTATGCTAGTGCAGCAGGTGCTTATTGTAAATTAAAGGATCTGCTTTCAGGAACAAAATAATATTTTGTTCCTGAAAATTCCTCCGAAATAAATTAGAGAGAAGAATTTAAGAAAAAAGCATGAGAATAGAAACCGGATTATTGTTTCAGTTCTTTTGACCATACCTCATAAATCGGATTTCCGGTAGAACTCAGTCCCGAATGATGCCAGTTCCCATCAACTAATTTGCCTTCAAAAGAAAGAGAAGCCCCCACTCTGCTATTGTCGCGTGAGAAGAACTCAATATTTTCAGTGTACTTTCCATCAGTAAAAGTATAGGAGCCTCCGCCCGTACCAAAAAACTCCTTGGTTTCTGCATTGATGGCTGCCCATTGAAATTTGGTTCCGGTTAAAACTTTCAATGTTTTACGGGCTCTTGGCAGGCTCATTACGATCTTCCCATCAGTCTTACGCCCCGACATACGCCAGGTACCTGCAATGTCACCCTCCCCCCTGTCGAGCAGCTCCCAGCTAATTTTTTTACCACTGATATCAGTACTTAGCTTATTCTTGTTTACAGAAAAACTGTAGGTAAGCGACTGACCAATCTGTTCCTTTTCATTGGTATTGAATTCTATTTTGACCAGCAACTCCTTTCCGGAAAATGTATACGTTCCTCCTCTGCTTTGTATGAATTGCTTATTAGCTTTATCAAAAACGGTATGCATAAAATAACCATCTGAGAACAGCAGAACCTGCTCTATAGCACCCTGCCGGACTGTCCAGGCACCATTTATCGATGTTTCAGCGATCCTGTTGTCAGGCATAAAGCCGGTAAGACAAACCATCAAACACATTGACAGTCCCGAGCACAAAATTTTGATTTTACTTAACATACTCTACTGATTTTAATATTAAAAATAATAAAAAACCAGATCCCCCGCAAAGCCTTCGCAGTTGTTTGCTGTCTTTAAGAATTTCTAAATGGGAAATTTGTGGTTTTATAAAAAGACTCTTACCAATTTATTTGTTTTCCAAGATGATTTGAATTTCCAAATAACTTCTTTAATATCCATTCCTATGAAAACCAACATCAAAAATTTCAATCCTGCAGCATATTTCTACTAATATGTTCAGCTATTTTCTCCGCCTGTACCCTTAATTCAGAAACTGCTGTACTTTCCCATAGCAATCCCTTCAGATTTGACCCCATGGCATATAGGCCAGATTGAATTTTACCCTTCGGATTAAGGACTTCAAAAGTGTCCGGATCAGTATTAATTCCCAACTTTAGCTCATCCTGACATAATATACCCTTCAACAAGGCATTTTTTAAATAGTTATCTTCCAGCTTAAGAAGGTCTGTTTCGGGACCAGTACAATTGATGATTCTTGATACAGCCAGCTTAACAGTCTGCTTTTGCCTTTTGTCATAAAATAGCGCTATGGTATGGCCTTCATTCACAATAATATCTATGAGATTCCCTGAAATAATATGCAGCCGGCCCTCAATCCGAAGCTGCTGCAACTTATCATGAATATGCAAGGGGATCCTGTGCCTCGCCACACCCCACAGATGCCTGATTCTTGACATAAAAATCCGCTTCTCATCAACTGTTAATCTTTTCCAAATGGTTTGAGTAAGGGGCCTGAGTGAGTCTATCAATGGTTCTGCAGACAATCCATACTCCCTGATCAGTTTCATATGCTTGTTAAACAATTTAACCAAGTCAAATAAGCTTGTTTGATCTGTAATTTCTTCAGCAAGCTTGGGATACAATAGTCCATTATGCCGGTGAGGCAGAATATTGAAGCCATTTGGAGATATCGACATAATCTTTCCCCGAAAACCATTTTCGAGTAAGCCAATTACGGTATCAACCATAGTGAGTCCATTCCCTAAAATGAGTACCGGCTCCTTTGAATTAATTTCTGAAACAGAATGAATATCCCAGGGATTTTGAAAATAATTTGCATTTATATTGAAAAATGAGCTTTTTATCTTAGGGTTTCCTGGTAAATGGTTACCACTGGCAATTACACAATAGTCTACTGGCAATCTGGATTTATCATTCAATTCAATCTGGATGGAATTAGTTAAAAGTGTCAGATCCTTTACTGATGTATTTAGTACTTCTACTTTTATGCTCTTCTCATCAGCCAGTTTTAATACATCCTTCCAAATCTCTTTTAAGTATTCACCATAAAGATATCTGGGTAAAAAAGAATTGCCGATCAATGTACTGTCTTTATCTCTGAAATGATCCTGGCGCATCACCCAGTTCAGGAAATGATTAGGATCAGAAGTAAAAGCACTCATCCTCGAACTGACCACATTTAAAAGAGCTTTTTTAGAATATGGATTATATGCAATCCCGGTATTAAGCACATCAGTTTCATTAATGAACTTAATCGTTATTGGGATATTTACATTTTTAATCAAATGGACAGCGAGCATGGTCCCTGAAAAACCACCGCCTATAATTCCTATTTTTACCATTTCCGTTTTTATAAATTAAAAGTATTTATAAAAACCGGATTAGGGTAGGGAAATTTGGTATTGACTATCTCTTATCTGTGATCCAATTAGCACTAAAGAACTCGGCAAATTATATTCTATGGCCTTGAATTTATTGCTATTTGCTTATTTTGAAATGTACCCTTTATATTACCCTCTTGAACAATACAGCACCGGTCAAAAAATCTTGTCGAGAGAATTCCAGATAATGCGAAGGCTTGAAATGATCACAATTACACCGACCCCAATAAACATCTTTTTAAGGGGTAGTTTACCCACAAACCTTGCGGCAATTGGAGCTGCAACAACACCTCCTATAATCAATCCAAGAATGGTCTGCCAGTGGCTTACTCCCAAAATAACAAAGAATGTCAGCGCACTTGCCATGGTTACAAAAAACTCTGTTAGACTGACCGAACCAATAACATATTTCGGGGTTCTCCCCTTTGAGATAAGCGTACTGGTGACCAAAGGTCCCCAACCTCCTCCTCCGAAAGAATCAAGAAAACCACCTGCACCTGCAAGCCATCCGGCACGTTTAACTTTTTGTGCCTTTTGTTTCTCTTTAAATGCATTCGTTAATATTCTGATCCCAAGAAACAATGTATATACCGATATTACCGGACGGATAAGTTGACCATAATTTTCTCCGGCATAGGCCAGAAAAACTGCCCCGATAATTGCTCCTAAAACACCCGGAATCAGAAGCGTTTTAAACAGCTTCATGTTCACATTTCCAAAACGATAATGGCTAAAACCCGATGCTCCGCTTGAAAACATTTCTGCAGTATGAATACTCCCTGAAATTACTGCCGGATTCATTCCTCCTGATAATAAAAGCGTAGTAGATACCACACCATAGCCCATACCCAATGCACCATCAACCATCTGGGCAACAAAGCCTACAAGCAACATCCATAAAAATTTATCATCAATTTGTGACAGCAATACTTCACTTAAATTAATAACATCAGGGTAAGAAACATAGGAATAAACTGAATATGCTACAAAGAGTATTGTCAGACTTAATATGGACAAATAAGCAATCTTTTTCCACCGCTTTTCCTGGGTAACACCAGTTACTTTTACGTCTTTCACTTTCCTTTTATGATCTATTGTTAATCTTAAATTTTATATTTTTTTAATAAATTAAATATAATATCTATGGATGTAGTGGGCAATGATAAATCATTTTTTCCTTTACACCTAATTTATTTTGCATTTTTTCGCTTAAATCGCTCAAATCATGTTTAAACGTTTAATGTATGATAGAAAGCAGAATTCCTATTCGCTCATCCCAATCAATTTTTTCATCAACAATCAATAAATCGTCAAATCATTTATTTTTTACTAAAAATTTTAGCATAAATTTGTTTCTCTGTTAATAAATTATGTCAAAGGACACACAAATTATCCATATCGATCAGGATGCATTTTTTGTATCTGTAGAGCTCCTCAAGAACTCTTCCCTGATCGGAAAGCCAGTGATTATCGGAAGCAGCTCCGATCGCGGAGTAGTAGCATCCTGTAGCTACGAAGCTCGGAAATTCGGAATTCACTCGGCAATGCCATCACGAATGGCGAGGCAACTGTGCCCGCATGCTATCTTTATCCGTGGGAATATGGATGAATATAGTAAGTATTCCCATATAGTAACCGACATTCTGCAGGAGCGGGTTCCTCTGCTTGAAAAAGCTTCTATTGATGAGCACTATGTCGACATGACCGGGATGGACCGCTTCTATGGCTGCATGAAATTTGCACACGAACTGCGGCTGTATGTAATGAAAGAAACCGGACTTCCCCTTTCTTTCGGTCTGTCGGTCAATAAAACAGTTTCAAAGATTGCGACCAATGAGTGTAAGCCCAACGGAGAACGACAGGTTTCGAGAGATGAGGTTCAGCCTTTCCTAAATCCGCTATCCATTAAAAAGATTCCCGGACTGGGACAGACAACATTTATCAGACTGAGCGAAATGGGAGTCCGTTATATCTATACACTGGCTCAGATCCCACAGGAACAACTATTCAGGGTATTGGGTAATAATGGCACAAGCCTCTGGCAGAAAGCCCGGGGGATCGATAATTCACCGGTACTGCCTTACCGTGAGCAAAAATCAATCGGAACACAAAGTACCTTCGAGAACGATAGCATTGATACCCGAAATATTAAACAACTGCTTAGTTCCATGGTCACGGATCTCTGCTTTCAACTCCGATCGCAGCAAAAACTGGCAGCCTGTATCACCGTAACCATCCGTTATTCCAATTTTGAAACCCATACAAGACAAGCAAAGATCCCTTATACTTCACTGGATTCCTTCCTGATCAGCAGGGCGAAAGAACTCTTTGATACCTTATACAACCGGCGCATGCTGATTCGCCTGGTTGGAGTTAAGCTTTCGCAACTGGTAAGTGGACATGAACAAATCAGCCTGTATGACGCTTCGGAAGAACAGTATAAACTTTATCAGGCGATGGACCGCATCCGGAACAGATATGGGGAAAAGGCTGTAAAACTGGCATCCAGCATCGATATCAATCTCTGAGTCATGTACCTGAACATTCATTCACAATATAGTTTACGCTATGGAACCCTTTCTGTCGGGAAACTTGTAGAGCAAGCCCAAATTATGGGCGTAGAACAGATGGCACTTACCGATATCAATAACTCTACAGGAGCAATGGAATTCATCAGAGAATGCCAGGATAAAAGAATCAAAGCTATTACAGGTATCGAATTCAGAAAACATTCCAGACTCCTTTATATCGGGATAGCCCGCAACCGGGA
>CAZGWG010000068.1:4312-7206 GCA_964529165.1 uncultured Sphingobacterium sp. | reverse complement strand
TGACTTTCTCAGTTTTTACAACCTCAACAGTCTGGAACTGCCCGACAAACCCTGGGATTTTCAGAATGTTTACATCATATACCACTACAACTCTGAGCATCGGGTACTGAAAGAAAATGAATTTCTGGGTATCCCCTACCGTGATCTGAACAGCCTTTTCGGAAAACCATTATCCGGAATCAGGGAAAAGATTGTAGCTCTTCACAGCGTCACTATCAGCAATAAAATCGAACACCGCCTGCATACCTATTTAAGAGGGATAGACCTGAACACCCTCCTCTCCAAAATCGAAAAAAATGACTGCTGTCAGCAGGATGAATTATTTCTCCCACCCGATCAGCTAAAAAAACGTTATGAAGCTTATCCCTTCATCATCAGTAATACGGAGAAGCTGATGAATGACTGCAGCAGCAGCTTTGAAAAGGGGTCAAAGAACCGGAAAACATTCACCGGATCAGTAAAAGATGATAAATTCCTGCTGGAAAAACTCGCCCTGGAAGGAATGGAATACCGTTACGGCCGCTCTAACAGGGAAGCTCTAAAACGAGTACAAAAAGAGCTGGCGGTGATTGATGAATTGCATTTCTCTGCTTATTTTCTAATTACCTGGGATATTATCCGCTATTCCATGTCCCGCGGGTATTACCATATCGGAAGAGGCTCAGGAGCAAACAGCATCGTATCCTACTGTATGCGCATCACTGATGTGGACCCGATAGAACTCGACCTGTATTTTGAACGCTTTCTGAATCGGCAGCGGAGTAGTCCCCCCGACTTCGATATCGATTATAGCTGGGATGAACGCGAAGATGTACAGGACTATATATTTAAGCGTTACGGCAGTAATCATACCGCATTACTGGGAACAATGAGCACTTTTAAAGACCGGTCCATCATCCGGGAGATCAGCAAGGTAATGGGGCTGCCGGCTCAGGAAATAGATAGTTTTACCGATCCGACAAAACAGACACAGAACCGGGACAACCCGACTTTCACCAAAATACTGGCCATTCAGAGTATGATGCAGCATATGCCCAACCAACGTTCCATTCATGCAGGCGGCGTACTAATCTCTGAAGAACCAATTACCTATTATACTGCACTCGATCTGCCGCCCAAGGGTATGCCTACCGTACAATGGGACATGTATGAAGCCGAAGCCATTGGATATGAAAAATTCGATATACTAAGCCAGAGAGGTATCGGACATATTAAAGAAGCCATCCGTCTCGTCCTCGAAAATCAGAAAACAAAACTGGATATCCATGCGGTTAGTTCCTTCATGAAAGACCCGAAAATCAATGAGAAACTAAAAACAGGAAAAACCATCGGCTGCTTTTACATTGAATCACCCGCTATGCGGCAACTGCTGAAAAAACTGGGATGTGAGAGTTATCTCACACTCGTTGCCGCAAGCTCAATCATTCGCCCCGGAGTAGCCTCTTCGGGTATGATGAAAACCTATATCAGCAATTATCATGATCCTGAAAATGTAGAATACCTGCACCCGGTCATGAAAGAACATCTTCAGGAAACTTTTGGTATAATGGTATATCAGGAAGATGTGATCAAAATCTGCTATCATTATGCCGGACTCGATCTTGCAGATGCGGATGTTTTGCGCCGGGGCATGAGCGGAAAATACCGCTCCAAAAAGGAATTCGACCACCTGGTTCAACGATTTTTTGACCGTGCCAAAGAGATTGGGAGAGATGAGAAAACTACCGAAGAAGTCTGGAGGCAGGTCTCATCTTTTGCAGGATACAGTTTCTCAAAAGCACACTCCGCTTCATTTGCTGTAGAAAGTTACCAGAGCCTCTTCCTCAAAACTTATTATCCCATGGAGTTTATGGTGGCTGTACTGAATAATTACGGTGGCTTTTACCAGCGCTGGCTCTATGTTCATGAACTACAAAAATCGGGTGCTCGGGTTCATTTACCCTGTGTTAATAATAGTGAAGCGAAGGTTGGGATCAAAGGTAAAGACGCATGGCTTGGTTTTATTGGCTTGCAGGGGCTCGAAAATCAATATATCAACCTTATACCCGCAGAGCGGGAAGCCAATGGTCCATACCGGAACCTTGCTGATTTTATCAAACGAACCGGAATCACGCTCGATCAGGCCATTATCCTGATCCGTATCGGAGCCCTCAGATTCTGCGGAAAGAACAAAAAAGAGCTGCTATGGGAAGTACACAATTACCTTGGCAGCAAGCTTGTCCCTAAACACAATACTGAACTATTTTATACCGAAACAAAAGAGTTTTATCTGCCAGAACTGGAAAGCTCAGTACTGGAAGATGCCTACAATGAACTTGAATTATTAGGTTATCCACTAAGTTTGAGTATGTTCGATCTGATGAAATCAGAATACAGAGGTGATGTAGCAGCAGAAGACCTATCAAAACACCTCAACAAAACTATCAGATTAGCAGGCAATTATGTTTGTGAAAAAACTGTCAGAACAAAAAACAATAAGAAAATGTGGTTCGGAACATTTCTGGATGCAAATGGCGAATTTCTGGATACTGTTCATTTTCCCAATAATACTCCTTCCTATCCTTTCAGAGGAAAGGGCTGCTACCTGATCCAGGGAAAAGTAGTTGAGGATTTTGGCTGCCCTGCTATTGAGGTAGAAAAGTTTGCCAAACTCCCGATCAGAGATAACCCGGTTTTTTAACAAATTGATAGACTGGTCGGTGATAACACCGACCAGAGGGACGATTTTGGTAGACCGCGACGACAGGACCCGTGTGGTCGGTCCTGTGGTCGGTGTGTCCTGTGGTCGGTGTTATCACCGTACCACTACCCCCTGTAGTCATCCTTGTGGTCGGTGTTCCCTGTGGTCGGTGTTATCACCGTACCACTACCCCCTGTAGTCATCCTTGTGGTCG
>CAZGWG010000068.1:0-4212 GCA_964529165.1 uncultured Sphingobacterium sp. | reverse complement strand
GTGTTCCCTGTGGTCGGTGTTATCACCGTACCACTTCCTCCACTATCCTCCGAATACTCAATACGAGCTACCACTTACTCATTCTCAAAAACATCATGATTCCCTTTGTTTAGGTTTAACTATGAATCACGGAGACATAGAATTCTTCACCATTACCTGCCTAAATTGGCAGACCTTACTAAAAGAGGATAAACACAAACAGATAATCCTTGACAGCCTTGCATTCCTGGTAAACGATGAACGGATATGGCTCTATGCATATGTAATTATGCCAAATCACATGCACATACTTTGGCGTAAGCAAAATGACTGGATTGAAAAAAATGTTCAGCAGCATTTTCTAAAATATACCGCACAACAAATAAAATTCAACTTGCTTGAGAACAACCCAAATGAACTATCTCAATATACAAGCACACAGAGTGACAGACAGTTTCATTTCTGGGAACGTCGGGCTTACAGAGCCAGAATACATACAAGAGTTGTGGCTGAACAAAAAATTAACTACATACACTTCAATCCAGTTAAAGCCGGACTTTGTAAATTACCAGAAGATTATTTATTCTCATCAGCTCAATACTACTATCTAAACCAACATAATCCTCTTCTTACACATTACATGGAGCATCTGTAAATTGGCTGGGGAGGCTGGGTGGGAGTATACTGGTCGGTGATATGCTGGTCGGTGATAACACCGACCAGAGGGCCAACCACAGGGCCGATCAGGGATAACCCGGTTTTTTAACAGAGTCCCAGGCCGGAATATCAGCCACTAGAAGCAAGCGCTTTCTTTATCTCATCTTCTATCTCATCCGTAAACCCATTCGAGAGCAAACTTATCTTCCCGCTTCTATCAATAAGTAAATACATTGGCAAAGCAATAGAACTGATATAATAATCCTTTTTGAATTGATCATTGCCAATCAACATGGGGATATTTATACCCTTCTTCTTAACCATATTTTTCGCTGCAGCAAGCCCCCTCACATCATTGCTTATTCCGTATACTACTAAGCCTTTATCCTTATATCTCTCATATATAGCTGCTATCTTAGGCATCGCTGCTATACAAGGACTGCACCATACTTCCCAAAGATCAAGCAGAACAATCTTCCCTTTAAAATTGGCAGAAGAGATTGCTTCTCCCGAAAATGTACTAAGCTTAAAAGAAGGAGCTTCATGACCCCTCAAAGCCATAATTGGCAAGTTCTGACTTCCCTTAACAGAAATCTGCTGTTTATACTGATCCAAAAACGCCAGTGATGTAAAATCGTATTTGGAATCAGGTTCATTAATCTTTAAATCTCTTACTTTATAATAGAGATCCTGAACACTCCCATAACTTTCCTGATGATTTCTCATCGCAGTGGGAAGCATCATTTTTTTATCGATAGTAAAAAGCTTAAACCTGTTCGTTACATTCTCTGGTTCATAATCAGGATAATTAAGCGTTAAATAGTAATTACGATCATCTTCTCTGACAAAGAAGCCCTTGGCTTTTGATGTATCTAATTTAACCAGATCAGGAAAAACAATATGACCACCACCACCGTTCAGTAAATTTAATATCCCGGATTTTGAAGTCGTCAGGGTATATGTTTGAGTCTGCGGATTTATAGTATAAGCGACATAGCCATCGTATACTTTTTCCTGCAATTCTCCGTCTTTTTTTGCCCAAAACTTGAACCCCCATGTATTTTCATTTCTGCGATCCACCTCCAATTTTACACTTCCGCTCATAGTACGAACATCATTCGTTAGCAGCGTATCTCTCCTGTCGAGCGTATATGAAATTGTTTTTAATGAAGTTTGTGCCTGGATTACCCGGCTTATTACATCCTTAACATCCTGCCCTGAGGCAATACTATACATTAGACTTAATACGATTGTTATCAATCCTGATCTTCTCATTTTTATCTGATTTATTTTCAACAAACTTATTGCATTGAAATCCATCTCAATAAGTTATTAGACCTTAGTGCCAATAAATTAGACAAAAAAGAACTTTAAGCTACTTGTCGAAAAAATGAGTGCTTTTGTCGAAAAAATACCGCAAATATCGAGCTCTTTGATCAGGAAGATTAATTTTCTTATACCTTAATGCCTTATGAAATCAAATCAAAGGTGGCTAAACAATAAATCCGGTAGGATTGAAACAGCATTTTTCCTGTGTTACTTCCTCTTGTTTCCTTTATTATCTGATGTAGAATTTAACCTCAGGGAACCTGGAGGAAATTATTTACTTGTTTTTCAATCAATACCTTACAGAATTCTATCCGGGCTGTTGTACATGATACCTTATGTCTTGTATTACAAGTTTATCCTGCAAAAACACCTGTTCCAAAAGCACTTTATTCAATTCATCATTTATCTTCTGTTATTTCTATTTCTCTTTAATATTTATACCCCGCTGATCAACTGGTTTGTTGCTGAGCTGAATTTTTCTAAAGTGAATCTGAAATCAGCTCAGGGAATAAACTTTCAAAATACAATAAGTCTGAATTTTAGTTTAATGTATATTTTCAGGGAGCTGTTAGTGATTACTGCCCTTGCATATTTCATCAGGTCGCAAAAGCAGGAAAAACAATTAAGAGAACTAAAAGAGCAACAATTAAACGCAGAACTTAATTACCTAAAAATCCAGCTTCAGCCACATTTTTTCTTCAATACCCTGAATAATATCTATTCCCTTACCCTGCAGGGATCTGAAAAGGCTGCTCCTCTGATAGCCAAACATTCAGACATAATGCGCTATATTCTATATGAAGCATCCAAACCGAAACTAAAGCTGAAACAGGAGATAGACTTTCTCAGAACTTATACAGAAGTAGAAGCCATAAGATATTCTGATAAAATCAGAATTACCTTTGAAAGCCAGGGAATAAATGAAATGGCCCAAATTGAGCCTTTATTACTGCTTCCCTTTATAGAAAACACATTCAAACATGGTATCCGTGAAGAAATTAATGAGGGTTATATTCATATTATTATAAGTCTGGTAGAAGATGAGTTATCTGCGGAGATCAGAAACAGTAAAATATCAGATCCGGCAATGAAGCTAGAGAACAAGGGCATCGGACTTGAGAATATATCCAAGAGGCTTGAAATACTATACCCCGGAGCACACACAATGGAAATAATTGAAGATGATTCTAGTTATGAACTGCGTTTAACATTAATTTTAAACTCATGACGAGATGTATTATAGTTGATGATGAACCGCTTGCACAACAAGTCATTGAAAACCATATCAGTAAAACTGAAGGTCTGATCTTATTAAAAAAGTGCAGAAATGCTGTTGAAGCATTTAATTGTATCAGTCAGAACAATGTTGATCTGATTTTTCTCGACATTAAAATGCCCTCAATGAACGGAATTGAGTTTATCAAATCTCTCAGGAAGCCTCCTGCATTTATTTTTACCACGGCCTATCCGGAGCACGCCGTTATGAGTTATGAGCTTGAAGCTGTAGACTACTTGTTAAAACCAATCACTTACGAAAGGTTCCTTAGCGCTATTGCTAAATTTCTGAAACAGAATGTAAATTCTATAACAGTCCCCCCCTTTTCCTATTTTAAAGTTAACGGGAAGATGGTAAAAGTTGAACACAAGGATATTATATATGCCCAATCTATCAAAGATTACATTATCATCAACACTTTAAAGGGTAATTATATAACACATATGACTATGAAATATCTAGCAGAACTCCTGCCAGATACAGGCTTCAGACGGGTACATAGGTCATTTCTGATAAGCCTACCGCATGTTACTTCCATTGGCAGGAATGAAATCGAACTTCATCAGGTGAAGATTCCAATTGGTGAAAACTTCAGAATCAATATCAGGGATATAGCTTTGGGTCGCTAAACTGGTCGGTGATATCACCTACCAGAGGAAATCGGTTCAGGAATTATTAACCAATCTGGATTACTATTCCAGGATAAGACAACCTTTGTACCAAGTGCGTAGATTCTTCGATCTATGGGTACTTTGATCGAAGGATCTATACACTTGGTATCATTGAGAACCATTTACCTTGCTGTGGGAGATGAATTGTTATCACCGACCACAAAGCAAGCCAGCAGAGGAGTTCCAGTGAAGAGTGTACAAATCCCTGCTAACAACATTAATGATTACCAATATACTGATTCTATAACTCAATCAAACAACTCACAGCCGGAATAGTATGCTGAACCCCATTCGGCTTAA
>CAZGWG010000067.1:0-17019 GCA_964529165.1 uncultured Sphingobacterium sp. | reverse complement strand
GAAAAATAATCCCGGACTGTTAACCCCGAACTGATTCCTCTCAAAATGAAAAGAGGCTATCCCTTTCGGGGCAGCCTCTTTAAAAAATTCAGTTAAAAAATTATTCTCTTCTCCCCATAAGCATACTGGCATAATAAACCAATGTTGCGAGAGATCCTAACGCAGCAACAACATAGGTCATAGCTGCCCACCATAAAGCATCTTTTGCCTGATCATTCTCTAAACTGGTTTGCATAATGCCACGATTGCTTTGAAGCCATGCTAAAGCCCTGTTACTTGCATCAAACTCAACCGGAAGCGTAATGAACGCAAACAAGGTTACAACGGCAAGTGCCACTACACCGATTGCAAGCACAGTGATATCTCCTGAGAAAATAAGAAGCATCACGCCAATCATCAATGCCCATTGTGTAATCTTTGATGCAACATTAACCGCTGGCACCACCGAAGACCTGAATTTTAACCAACTGTAAGCCTTTGCATGCTGCACAGCATGGCCACACTCATGTGCAGCAACTGCTGCTGCTGCAACACTACGTCCGTGATAAACTTCCGGACTCAGGTTTACTGTCCGATCGGCCGGATTATAGTGATCTGATAACTGACCTTCAGCAGATATAATCTGAACATCGTATATTCCGTTATCCTTTAGCATTTTGTCAGCTATATCTTTTCCGCTCATCCCTGAACCAAGAGGCATTTCGGAATACTGTTTAAATTTGCTTTTAAAACGCCATTGCACAGCAAAACTAATTACTGCAATGACAATCATTAAAATTAATCCCATAGTTTGTCTTTTTTATAAACTTATTCAATAACCATTCCGAATAAAAATAATCACAAATAATTTACCTTTAGATTATATGGCCAACCTTTTTTCTTATTGGGAACATAAATCATTTTTATCTGGCTTTGATGTAATTATTGTTGGTAGCGGAATAGTTGGTTTAAGTGCTTCAATCTATCTGAAATTAAAACAGCCCTTACTAAAGATCGGTATTCTGGAAGCTGGTTTTCTGCCCTCGGGCGCAAGTACAAAAAATGCAGGTTTTGCATGCTTTGGAAGCATTTCTGAGCTTATTAATGATTTGAAGTTCTGGTCTGAAGATGACATTCTGGAAATGATTGATGTACGCTGGAGGGGATTGGAAAAACTAAGAAACATGCTTGGAGATTCTGCAATATGCTTCGAGCCAAACGGAGGGTTTGAAGTTTTTAAAAGCAGTGAAAATGATCTGGCAAATTATTGTATTGATAAAATATCCTGGTTTAATACATTCCTGAAACCGGTCATTGGAAAACATGACATTTATTCAGTTTCCTATGATAAAATTGCAGAATCCGGTATGAAGGGGATATCTAATATCATAAAAAACAAATATGAAGGGCAAATTGATGCTGGCCTTGCTTTCAAAATCTCAGGGCCTTGGCGTTACTATTTTTAATAATTGCCGGATTCGTAAGATTGATGAAAGTTCGGGGTATATGCTAATAAAAAGTAATCAGGATAGTTTTAAAGCAAAAAATGTTATTCTCGCTACCAATGGCTTCAGTAAAGATCTTGTTCCTGAGTTGGATTTAAACCCCGGAAGAGGGCAGGTACTAATTACAGAACCTATAAAAAGACTAAGAATTAAGGGCAGCTATCATTATAATCAGGGTTATACTTACTACAGAAATATTGATGGAAGAATCTTATTGGGTGGGGGACGTGACCTGGATTTTAAAGGAGAGGAAACCACCAGACCCGGAATTTCTGCAATTATTCAGAATGAACTTGAAAAACTATTGTATGAAACCATACTTCCAGGACACAAACCACGGATTGAATATCGATGGAGTGGTTTAATGGGCTTTGGAAAGGGGATGAAGCCAATAGTTAAGCAAATTTCAACAGGATTGTTTTGTGCAATCGTGTGCAATGGAATGGGTGTTGCAATGGGAAACCTGCTGGGTGAGCAGGTTGCAGAGTTAATTCAAGTCTGACATCATCTCTTTAGTATTTTTGATAAATTAATTCAATATGGAAACCTACCTTATTCCAGCAGTGGCACTGATTGTCATTGCTATCTTTATCTTCTTTCAAACCAGGCCCAGGGCTGGTGTTTTAGATCCAGTTGAATTCAACCGTACAAAAACGGAAAATGAACAACTGAAGATTAGCCTTGCAAAAGCCGAAGAACGGGCTGAAAACCTGAGAACAGAAATGCAGTATTTAAAACGGGACTTAGATTCAGAACGTGAAAAGCTCTCGGAAGCTTTGCGATCCTTGGAAAGTTCACGTTCTTATTTGAAAGCTCAACAGGAAAAACTCGAAGAACAGAAGTTGGAAATACAAAACAATCAGGAGAAATTCAACAAGGATTTTGAACTGATCGCTTCCCGGATCCTGGAAGAAAAAAGCACTAAATTCGTTGAAAATAATCGTTTGAACCTTGATTTGATTATAAAACCTCTGCGAGAGAACATCAAAACATTTGAAGAAAAGGTAGATAAAGTTTACAAAGCTGAATCAGATGAGCGCAATATCCTTCGGGGCCATATCAATCAGCTAATTGAACAATCAAACCTGATGAATCAGGAAACCAAAAATCTTACCAGAGCACTTAAAGGAGATAGTAAAAGACAGGGAAACTGGGGTGAGTTAATTCTGGAAAGAGTTTTAGAAAGATCAGGTCTTGTAAAAGATCAGGAATACCGAATCCAGGCAAGCCATCAATCCGCAGATGGAAGCCGCTTTCAACCGGATGTGGTGATTGATCTTCCTGATGATAAACACTTGATTATTGATGCCAAGGTTTCTCTGACTGCTTATGAAAGGCTTGTGAATTGTGAAAATGAAGAAGAGCGTAACCTTCACACCAAGCAGCACATTAACTCAATTCGAAATCATATCATCGAGCTTTCATCCAAAAACTACAGCGAGTTGTATAAGATCAATTCTCCTGATTTTGTGATGCTTTTTATTCCTATTGAATCCAGCTTCAGCATTGCCGTTCAGAAAGATGCCGAATTGTTCAATTTTGCATGGGAGAAACATGTGGTCATTGTCAGTCCCTCGACTCTGCTAGCTACATTACGCACAATTGCAAGTATGTGGAAACAAGAAAGACAGAATAGGAATGTCATGGAAATAGCTCGCTTGAGTGGTGAAATGTATGATAAATTCATCGGTTTTATGACCGATATGGAGGGTATTGGCAAAAATATTAAACAGAGCCAGGATGCTTATGATAAAGCTATCAATAAGCTATCCAGTGGCAGGGGTAACCTGAGTACTACGGCCGAAAAAATTAAAAAACTGGGAGCCAGAACAGGGAAGCAACTGGATCAGAAGTTTATCGCTGATGATGAAAGTTAATTACTTTTAGCTTTCTCTGGTAAAAGTTTAAAATAAGTTGCTATAAAGCGTTTATTAACAATACTTCCCTGTATTTCAGCCTTTCTGATACTCTGACAAAAACCATCTTTTGCATGGGCATCCCCATGATCGTCAATATTAGTACCATCTACAAAAAATGTTTTTCCTTTGATCCGAACTGCCAGATCACATCCTTTACCATCCATCTTAAACTGGCATTGCCCACATGACGCTTCAACAACTTGAGCTGTAGGATCTTTCATGGTTTTATCAACCGATTTGCTGTTTTGTGCACTTAACTTACCAAATGCACAGAAAGCAAATAAAAAAAATAATATGTATTTCATTAACTGAAATATGCTTTATCAATAGATTTCTACGTTCGAAATTAATGGACAGGCCTTCGAGTCTTTGATGCTGATCCTTACTCTGGAAGTCATGACAGGGTCTATCCTCAGTATTCTTTTATATCCAATAGTTGTCGCACCAGCAACTTCCTGCCATTTACCATCTTTCCAAATATCAACAGTGAAGGCTTTGACTCTTTGTCCAAGACGAATATATTCTTGTAAAACAATGTATTTTACTTTTTCCTCTTTATTAAGTTCAATTTCAAAACTGCCTGTTTTTATATTGTTATCGGTAGTCCAATATGTATCCTTTTTACCATCAGTGATCTTTTTACCTCCATAAATGACCGAATTTGCACGAAATGAACTGGTTTTTACTTTGGCATTCTTAGCTATATTAATTGCAAACTCGATATCCAGTAATTTTTTATACCCTTTTAGTGATTCAATATCTTTTTCATGAAAAAGCCCCCGTTGATCTGGAGGAATATTCAGCAAAAGTGTTGATCCGCGGCCAACTGAGCTCAGATAAATCTCGAACAACTGCTCAGCAGTCTTTACTTTTGCATCTTCATTTGCATGATAAAACCATCCCGGACGGATTGATACATCAACTTCAGCAGGTACCCATTTATCCCCATCGGGTGAACCTGAATTCAATATTGCAGATATCCCTGGTTTACCGGCATGGAGCGTATCTGTCGATATGGTATTCCAGTTAGTTTCACCAGCCAGTCCGCGTTCATTACCCACCCACCTTACACCCGGTCCTGCATCACTAAAAAAAATAACTTTCGGCTGAATCTTACGGACTATATCAAGCGTTTTGGGCCAATCATAATAACTTACTGCATTTATCTTTCTTATTTCGCGTGAACCTCCATAATATCCATCACCACCATTTGCTCCGTCAAACCACATTTCGAAAACCGGGCCGTAATTACTAAACAGTTCTGTAAGCTGATTACGGTAATAATCAAGGTAAGCTGGCTTTCCGTATTCAGGATGATTCCTATCCCATGGAGATAGATAAACCCCAAACTTTAATCCATATTTTCTTGCAGCATCTGCTGTTTCTTTAACAATATCTCCTTTACCATTCTTATACGGACTGTTTTTTATCGAATGTTCTGTGTATTTACTTGGCCATAAACAAAATCCATCATGATGTTTAGTTGTAAGTATCAGAGTTTTAAAGCCTGTTTCTTTCAGGCTTTTAGCCCATTGATGGGTATCAAGAGCTATTGGATTAAATATTGATTCTTTTTCATCCCCATAACCCCACTCTAAACCTGTAAAAGTATTGGTTGTAAAATGAACGAATGCATTGGTTTCCATTTCATGCCATTGCATTTGCTCTTCAGTAGGAATAGGTAAAACAGGTTCAGGAGCAGCAATACTTTTTGACTGCGCATTCACGATACCTGAGAAAAATAGAAGAAAGACAATTAGTTTAGCTGTTCTTAAAACCATTTTTAATTAATTTTATGTCAATCAGAATATATACTTCCTGGTTTTGCTCAAAAGCAATTATTCCTGGTTTCCCTTTAAAGAATTCCATCCTTGTGCTTTTATTGGATGCAACTTATCTGATTTTGAAATCAGATTGCATCCTGCAGAGGCTTCCGTAATATGTCCGATAATTGAGATATCAGGATTGTTCCTCATCTTTTCAAAATCCGACTGTTTAATAGTAAAGAGCAGTTCATAGTCTTCTCCTCCGTTTAATGCACAAACTGTGGGATCAATTCCAAAATCACGAGCTGTGTCATAAGTCATCGGATCAATTGGAATCTTTTCTTCATATAAATTGCAACCTTTATCTGATTGTTTACAGATATGCAGTATCTCAGAAGCCAGACCATCTGAAATATCAATCATGGCAGTTGGTTTGATCTTCATAAGTTTCAAGGCTTCCACAATATCTTTCCGAGCCTCTGGCTTTAATTGCCTTTCAACTATATAATCCTTTCCTTCCAGATCTGGTTGTATGTTTGGATTTTCAAGAAAAATACCCTTCTCACGCTCCAATAATTGCAGACCAATATAGGCACCACCTAAATCGCCTGAAACACATAGAAGATCCCCTTCTTTTGCTCCATTTCTATAGCAAATATCCTTTTCATCAGCATAACCAATGCTTGTTACACTAATTACAAGACCCTGTTTTGATGAACTCGTATCACCACCAACAAGATCTACTCCAAATTTTTCGCAAGCAATACTTATACCCTGATACAGTTCCTCCACTGCCTCAAGTGGAAACTTGCTCGACAAGCCAATTGAAACTGTTACTTGCGTAGCGGTTCCATTCATTGCATAAATATCACTCAGATTTACCTGAATGGCTTTATATCCCAAATGTTTTAACGGAGTATAGGCTAAATCGAAGTGAATTCCTTCCAGTAAAAGATCGGTAGAAATAAGTGTTTTCTTGCCTTCAAAACTCAATACAGCAGCATCATCTCCAATTGCCTTTATAGTAGTTTTGTTATTGACTCCAAAATTCTTTGTCAGATGATCAATTAAACCAAATTCACCTAATTGTTCTATCTCAGTTCGTCCTTTATTTTCAAACATATTTTGTTTTTAAAATACAAAGGTGCTAATTTTTTAAGGAAGCACTGTTCAGAGCTTATGGTAATTTATAGATGCCTTTCAGCTTATTATACTCAGAAGTTGGTACCTGCACAAGAATCGGATTCTTTTTTTTGTCCAGAAAGTCTATAAGTTTTAAAATATCAAATTCCCTCATGGCTGTACAGCCGGCTGTTGGTTTATTGCTTCCACTCCAGATATGCATAAAAATACAAGAACCCATATTGGGTATTGCCGGTTTTACATTATAATCAACAAAAATACCAAACTTGTATACATCACTATTCATACGCATGATTTCTGCAGAATTCCAGTCTTTCTTAACCGTATCTGACTTAACTATTTGATTATAATATGTTGATTTTGAATCGTCTACACAAAAAGTTCTGTTATCTACTTTCAAAGAACTCATTTTAGAATGAATATCTTCATAACCAAACAAACCACTCAAATAAAAAATTCCTGCAGGTGAATTACCATCCCCCTCTCTCTTTAATTTTCCTTTGTTGAGTTCTGCTTTGTGTAAACCCTTTCCCCAAGCCATACCACTTCTGCCGGTTACAACTGCTATTTCTGTAAACACAGGCAACCAGCTATTTTCTTTATATTCATAAACAGCCATCTTACCTTCAATTTTGTTCCAAGAATCTGTAGTGACCACAATCAGTTGTCTGGTATTAAACCTGGTATTCAAATCAACTGCTTGTTCGTTTACAAAAGAAAAAAATAGCAAGTATAATGAAATAATAAAATTCATGGACATTAAATAGCGGTTTTAAGCCAGTTCTTTCCTTCTGTAAACCTCGTTACAAGCATAGCTGAAACGGTATCTCCAGTCGCATTTAAAACGGTAGCCATAGGATCAACTAGAGTTCCTATGATCATTACAACTGGTAACATTTCTACAGGAAAACCATAAACGGTCATCACCAGTATTTCTCCGATATAGCCACCATTTGGTATTCCACCCTCTACCATACTTACGATAATTGTAATACCTATCGCCATCAATATTGTGCCCGGATCTATAAAGTCTTTTCCCATTATTGCAAATACAGCGGCAATTTTTATAATTGATGAAACACTAGAGCCATCTTTATGCAGAGGAGCCCCAAGAGGAATAACCAGGTTACTAATATGTTCAGGAATCTTCATAGCTCTGGCAGCCGCGAGATTTGCCGGTATGGTTGCCACACTGCTGCAGGTACTTAGAGCTGTAAATGTTGGCACAATATTATTTTTCCAAAATATGTTAACTCCAAGAATTCCTCCGGCTAAGAACGCATATAATGAAAAAAAAACTATAAAATAAAAGGTGCAAAAACCATAATATATAGCCATTGAATGACCATAGGTACCAAAAAGTTGAGGACCAAATACTCCTACCTGATACGCAAAATAAGCACCCAATCCAATAGGTGCTAACTTCATAATCATGATAAGCAACTGCTTCATTACTTCATCGCCAGCCAGCAAAAATTTCTTAAAAGGTTCGCCTGTTAATCCTGATCTGGAGGTTGCAAAACCAATAAAAAGTGAAAATATAATGAAAGCCAGCATACTCTTTCTCGATAATAATTCGGAAAACTCATTTACCGTTAATAAACTTGTTGCCTGCTCTCCAAAGCTTGCTGTATGAACCTCTTCAACTACACTTGCTGATGTGGAAATATTTTGTGGAAGCGGAAATATCCATACTGTAAGAATTGTAAGTATGGCTGATATTAATACAGTTCCTAAAAAAACAAATATCATAACCAGCATTACCTTACCCATTTTTTTGGAATGGTCAATATTGGCAATTGAAGAGGATATTGCAAAAAAGATAAGCGGAATTACCGCAGTAAAGAGTAAATTGAGAAAAATATCGCCTATAGGCTTTATTACCTCTACCTGCTTACCTAAACTTAGTCCTAAAATAGTTCCAATTATTATACCAATAAGCAGTTTTAATATACTGGCATAATTTTTAAAAAAGCCTGTGGACTTATCATTCATTTTTACAAACCCAGTTTGGCAGATATTTCAAGCATACGCTCAATAGGTAACTGAGCTCTTTTTATAATGTCATCAGGAACTGTAACTTCTGGTAGTCCATTCTTTATACACAAATACAACTTTTCTAAAGTATTTCTTTTCATATGTGGACAATCATTACAGGCACATGAATTATCTGGCGGAGCCGGAATAAATACCTTATCAGGATTAGCCTTTTCCATCTGATGAATAATTCCACTCTCCGTAGCTACAATAAATTCTTTAGACGGATTACTTATAGTATACTTCAATAAACCTGTTGTAGATCCAATATAATCAGCCATTTTCAAAATAGCATCCTCACATTCAGGATGCGCAATAAATTTAGCTTCAGGATGTCTGTTCTTTAACTTTAAAATACGTTGTTGTGAAAATATCTCATGCACCATACATGCACCATTCCATAAAACTAATTCCCTACCCGTTTTCTTTGCAACCCAGGCTCCCAAATTTTTATCAGGCCCAAAAATTATTTTCTGATCTTTTGGTAAACTCTCTACAATCTGTACAGCATTTGATGAAGTACATACAATATCACTCATTGCTTTTAACTCAGCAGTACAATTAACATAGGTAATTACCAAATGGTCCGGGTAATTTTCCTTGAACTTAGCAAAAAGTTTTGGCGGACAACTATCTGATAATGAACATCCTGCTTTTAAATCTGGTAATAATACCTTTTTTGATGGAGATAATATTTTTGCCGTTTCAGCCATAAAATGAACGCCGGCAAATACTATAACATCTGCATCTGTTTTTGCTGCTTGTTGTGATAAACCCAGACTATCGCCTATAAAATCTGCAATATCCTGTATATCAGGCTCCTGATAATAATGGGCTAAAATAACAGCATTTTTTTTCTTTTTTAATCTGTTTATTTCTTCAAAAAGATCAAGCGACGGATTTATTGGCTCATCAATAAAACCTTTAATATTTAATTCTTCTAAGGTATTCATTTATCAACTGTTCAATAATTATAATTTATATTATAAATAATATTCTTATTGTTTATTAGTGTGTTGGTATTGTTAACAATAAACCTATTTTTTTGTCGTATTAATTGTTTTTAATTAATTACTAACAAATTCTAAACAATAATATTATACTAAATAATTGATTCTTAAGAGCTTTAATTATTCAACTATTTTTTTTAATATTTTATATGTGTACTATTTATGTTTTGTAAAAAGTGGAATACTCTTTAGTTATAGCTTAAAACTAAATCAAAAATAAGCTAAATTCAGGTTATTAGAAGTATTTATTAGTCTGTTTATAAATTAATCAACTACAATTACCACTAAATTAACATCTTTGATGATGTTGTTAACATGGTTATACATATTCAATATTTTATAATTTTTCATGCATGAAAAATGTTGATTTCTTAGTGATAGGATCTGGTATTGCTGGATTAAGTTTTGCCTTAAAGGCTGCAAAGTATGGTAAGGTTCTGATAGTTACAAAAGCTAATGAAGATGAATCTAATACTAAATATGCACAGGGAGGGGTAGCTGTTGTTGTTGATAAAGAAGAAGATTCTTTTGAAAAGCATATTGCTGATACTTTAATAGCTGGTGATGGACTTTGTGATAAGCGTATTGTAGAAATTGTTGTTAAGGAAGGGCCAGCCCGTATTGAGGAAATTATTAAGTATGGGACACATTTCGATAAAACAAATAAGGGAATATTTGACCTAGCAAAAGAGGGTGGTCATTCTGAGAGTCGTGTACTTCATTATAAAGATATAACTGGGTTTGAGATTGAGCGAGCCTTGCTTGAACAAATTCATAGTGATCCTAATATTGAAATTTTAACACATCATTTTGCTGTTGAATTAATAACTCAGCACCATATTGGAGAGTTTGTTGACAGGAGATCTGACGATATAGAATGCTATGGTATATATGCATTAAATACTTCAACAAATAAGGTAGAAAAGTTTCTGTCAAGGGTAACTTTAATGGCATCTGGTGGTGCCGGTCATATATACTCTACAACAACTAATCCGGTTATTGCTACCGGTGATGGTATTGCTATGGCTTACCGGGCTAAAGCTAAAGTGAGAAATATGGAGTTTATTCAGTTCCATCCTACGGCATTATATAATCCTGGTGAATATCCTTCATTCTTAATTTCGGAAGCTGTACGTGGTTTTGGTGGAGTTCTTAAGACAAAGAATGGTGAGGAATTCATGCAAAATTATGATGAGCGTGGCTCTTTGGCACCGCGGGATATTGTGGCAAGGGCAATAGATGCTGAAATGAAAAAATCTGGTGATGATTTTGTTTATCTCGATATAAGACATCGTGATAAGGCTGATATACTTTCTCATTTTCCAAATATTTATGCTAAATGCATGAGTATTGGTTTGGATATGACACGTGATCTTATTCCTGTTACTCCAGCGGCACATTATATGTGTGGTGGTATTATGGTTGATGAGAATGGTCGATCATCTATTCACAGGCTTTATGCGTGTGGTGAATGTACTTCAACGGGATTGCATGGTGCTAACAGACTTGCATCTAATTCTTTACTTGAAGCACCTGTATTTGCTCATAGAATTTTTGAGGATGCTATTATTACCTTTAAAAATTATATCATTCCTGATAATATTCCTGAATGGGATGAGACTGACACAAAGCTTTCTAATGAAGATATTTTAGTTACTCATAATCTTCGAGAGACGCAAAAGGTTATGAGTGATTATGTAGGTATTGTGAGATCTGATTTTAGACTTGAAAGAGCTCTTAGACGATTGGGCTTGTTATACGAAGAAACGGAGAGTTTTTATAAGAAGACTACATTATCCGTTAAATTATGTGAGCTTCGCAATGTAATTCAAAATGCTTACATAGTTATTAAGTCTGCAATGTTAAGAAAAGAGAGCAGAGGACTGCATTATACCACCGATTATAAGCCTCATGCACTTGAACCTCATGATACTGTTTTTTAATAGAACTTAGCTATGGCACTTATTTTACCTGTTAAAAATGTATTTCCTGAGATAGGAGATAATTGTTTTCTGGCTGAAAACAGTACAGTTGTTGGTGATGTTATAATCGGTGATAATTGTTCCGTTTGGTTCAATGCCGTTATAAGGGGTGATGTAAATTATATCAGAATAGGTGATAATACGAATATTCAGGATGGTGCTGTAATACATTGTACTTATCAGAAGGCGGCTACAGAGATTGGTAATAATGTTTCTATAGGACATAACGCACTTGTTCACGGCTGTACATTATATGATCATGTATTAATAGGTATGGGTGCTATTGTAATGGATCATGCTGTTGTGAATGAGTATTGCATTGTAGCTGCGGGGGCAATTGTATTAGAGAATGCTGTATGCGAGACAGGATATTTGTATGCTGGTATACCTGCGAGGAAGATTAAGCCTTTGACAGAGCAGCAAATAGAAATGCTTAATAAACTACCGGAGAATTATAAGTTGTATTCAAGTTGGTTTATTACGGATCCGGAATAGTTATAGTTTCTTCTAAATCCCAATTAGGTCTTAAAGATATTGTTTTATCGAAGTTCCACGTTTTTTCAGGTTGTCTTTTCTCGACTATATTTCCTGTGTCCCATTCACCGTTATTGTTAGCATCATATATAACACGTATATAATATTTTGCAGTTGGATATCTTATGTAATTAAGGACAATATTTTTTTTGATTGGAGTCTGTTTTAGTACTTCTTTTCTTTCGTTTAGCCACTGAATAAGATACATTTTTGTTGTATCGGGAACACTCACCTTAATTGAGATACTGCCGTAGTTATCGTCAATATCTTGTTCAAATTTTTTGTTATAAGCTTTTGATTTAACTCCCAAGACATCTGTAAACGCGTTTTCACCCAGTTTTAGAGTATATTGTTTTTTAGTTTTCCATGGATATTTTAAACTATATATTCTTTGAGAATTCGGATCTTTTATTATCTGATAACCTTTTACAGTGACAGAATCTTCCAGAAGTAATATCTGTGATTCCTGAACCGATTTAATTGGGGATGAAAGTTTAAAAATAAATTCAGCTCCTGGTCTTATTTTGGCACCTGTTAGGTTATCTGATACTATCAGTGATTGTATATAGGTATCACGCTTATTTCTTCTCAGGGTTACCGTATCCAATGCTTTATCTGCTGATTTGATTGAAACATTTATTGAATCGAAGCTAAGTTCTGGCAGCCATATAGTTGCTGAGTCTCTGCTGAGACTAAATTCAACAGTTTTCCTTTCATCTATATTTGCTGGATCAATTATACTTATAGATGGATTATTGACAGGTCTGTTGAAAACCAAAACTAACCTCCCATCGTTTTCGATACGACGGTCTTTTACCATTAATGTGGACGGATACTCTTTAAATACTTGTAGAAGTATACCACTGGTATCTTTTGTTAGCTTTATCGGGTTTTGCAAGAAACCAATCTCTTCGTTTTGACCATTATATATTCTATCCCCGCCTTGTTCAAGAAGAGCGTATAACCTATATGTATCTTCTCTAAGATTTGATAATTTGAATGTTCCAGCAGTATCAGTTATATTAAAAATACTTGCCTTTTTTTTACCGAATAGTGAGTCTTGACTGATGGGAAGTATAAACACGGTTACTTCTTTAAGTTTCTCTTTAGTTAAAGAATTTATTACTCTGCCTGAAATTGAGAGAGAATCGATTTTATTTCCGGTCGAGAAAACATAAGAATAGTTTTTCAGTATATTGCTTTCGTTAACATCTGCGATTGCTTTTCCAAAGTTTATAGAATAGGTTGTATTTTTTTCAAGTTCCTGTTTAAATTCAATTTCAAGATTTTCTTTTTTCACTTTGAATGTTGGAGGAATATCTAAAGCAGGAGAGATACTGATCTCTGTATATTCGTTGCTTAATTTTACAAATTCATTGAACTCTATTAAGATTTTTTTAGCGTTAAAATTTTTAGTAAAATTTTCCGGGATTTCTTTAACGATGCCAGGAGGTATACTGTCCTTAGGTCCGCCTGTTGGTGATTGCATACTAGCGCAGCCGGTCACCAGGCTAAAGAGCCATAAAATTAAGATAGTTGTAAAGTAAAAAACACTTTTTTTATTATTTGCCATTTATAAGCTTTATAAGCGATTTTCTTTGTTTTTGGATTAAAGGTATCAATCAAGCATTAAAAGTGTCGTATATCTTTTAATTTTAAGCCGCCACCTTGTCGTTATAATCAACTAATAATCAGATAGTTAGTGATTATCTCGCCATGTGTACCATTAAAACAGAGATATCTGATGGTGAGACGCCTGAAATTCTGGATGCCTGGCCAAGAGTTCTTGGTTTTATTTTCATTAACTTTTCTCTGGCTTCTTTTGATAATGAAACGAGATCAAGATAGTTAAAGTCAGGATTGATTGTTTGATCTTCCATTCGTTTCATTTTATCTACTATTTCCAACTCCTTTTCAAAATAGCTTTCATACTTTACTTTTATTTCAGCCTGTTCTACGGTTTCCCGGTCATAACGATTTAGTAGTTCGTCGAACACAGGATCAGCCTTTCTTAGATCGGTAAAGCCTATCTGAGGTCTGGTAATTAGTTGGAACATTTTAACGTTTTGAGAGATACCCGGAGTTCCCTGAGATTCTAGTATAAAATTAACCGCATCTGCTCCAATGGAAGTTGTTTTGAGATAACTTACAATTAGGTCTGAGTTCTCTATTTTCTTTTTTACTTTATCGAGTCGTTCATCTGATATTAGTCCTAGTTTATGTCCAATTGGGCTTAGTCTTATATCTGCATTATCCTGTCTTAGGAGTAATCTGTGTTCCGCCCTGGAAGTAAACATACGGTATGGTTCCTCGGTTCCTTTTGTCACAAGGTCATCTATTAATACGCCGATATACGATTCTGCTCTTTTTAGAATAAGTTCTTCTTTTTCATTTATTTTGAGGTGAGCATTTATTCCGGCCATAAATCCCTGGCAAGCCGCTTCTTCATAACCGGTAGTTCCGTTTATTTGTCCCGCAAAATATAAATTTCTTATTAGTTTTGTTTCTAGTGTAAGTCCTAATTGTGTTGGTGGAAAAAAGTCATATTCAATTGCGTACCCTGGTCTAAACATTTTGGCTTTTTCAAAGCCTGGAATTTTTGTTAGAGCCCTGTATTGTACATCCTCTGGCAATGAGGTCGAGAAACCGTTAACATAAATCTCTACCGTATTCCAACCCTCTGGTTCTACAAATATTTGATGACGTTCACGTTCTGCAAATCTATTTATTTTGTCTTCAATGGAAGGACAATATCGGGGTCCTAAGCCTTTTATACGCCCAGTAAACATTGGTGATTTTTCAAAGCCTTCTTTAAGAGTTTCGTGAACTTCAGCGTTTGTATAAGTTATCCAGCAACATTTCTGTTCTTTTTCTAATGGAACATTTGTATATGAAAACCTGCCACGGTCTGTATCTCCCCATTGTTCCTCCATTTTTGAATAGTCTAGAGTGCGTCCATCTACTCGTGGTGGAGTCCCGGTTTTCATCCTTCCAGCCTCAAAACCAAGGTCTACAAGTTGTTCTGTGATTCCAGTTGCTGATTTTTCTGCTGTTCTACCACCACCGAATTTCTTTTCTCCTATATGTATAATTCCATTTAAGAAAGTTCCATTTGTTAGTACTACTGCTTCTGCCATTATCTTTATTCCGAGTGAGGTTCTTACTCCGCAAACTTTGCCATTTTCTAGGAGGAGCGATGTAGCAGTATCCTGCCAAAAATCTACATTTGGCGTTCTTTCCAAAGCCAAACGCCACTCCTCCGCAAATCGTTTTCTATCGCTTTGTGCCCTTGGACTCCACATTGCGGGTCCTTTTGAGCTGTTTAACATTCGAAACTGTAATGTGGTTTTATCAGTTATAATTCCTGAATAGCCACCCATCGCGTCAATTTCTCGGACAATCTGACCTTTTGCAACTCCCCCCATAGCAGGATTGCAGCTCATTTGTGCAATCGTTTCCATGTTCATGGTCAAGAGTAGCACCTTCGATCCTAGGTTAGCAGCAGCGGCTGCTGCTTCGCAGCCAGCATGTCCGGCACCTACTACTATTATATCGTATTTTTCAAACATTTTATTTGATGTTCCACGTGGAACCATAAAGAGTTGTAAAATTAATCATTACTATTTAATAATTGTTCCACGTGGAACATGCTTCAAAGAATAGTCAAGTTTTGCTGTTACCCAATAAATCCCAACAATAAAAAAACCTTTTAACAGGATTAGATAGGAGCGAAGTCTGTATTGTAAAGCATAGATGGTGTCGAGTATGGCATATAAAATATTGCCAATACTTCTAAGTCTCTTTAAATTATGAAAGGAGCTTGTATTTGGCATAATTGGTTGAGTAGATACTATTATTCTTGATGAAGTCATAATCCACTTGTTATTTAAAGTCTGATAATTCAAGCCAGCGTAGTGTTTGATCATCAATTTTTTCTTTTATCTCTTTTATTTTGCAAGCTATATCAGATAGCTTAATATGATCTGTAATTCCTGAATTTAATTCCTGTGTAAGATCCTCTGTTTGTTTTTCGAGCTTTTTAATGCTTACCTCAAGCTCAGAAAGCTCTTTTTCTTCCTTAAAGCTAAGCTTTCTTTTAACAGGTTCAGAAGTACTGTTTTTAGCAGAAGCTTTATTTTCTGTTTTAGCAGGCTTTTTGGGTTCTTCCTGTTCGAGTCTGTAATCAGTATAGTTACCGGAGTAGATCTGTACATTTCCATCACCCTCAAATATAAAGAGCTGCTCAGTAAGACGATCAATTAAATACCTGTCGTGTGACACAAGTAATAATATACCTGGGAAATTAATTAAAAAATCTTCCAGTACATTAAGGGTATCTATATCTAGATCGTTTGTTGGCTCATCCAATATCAGGTAATTAGGATTCTTCATCAAGACCCGCATTAGTTGAAGCCGTTTCTTTTCACCGCCGCTTAATTTATTCACCATACCATACTGTTTTGCTGGTGGAAATAGAAAGTGACTTAAAACCTGGCTTGCAGTCAGATTTTTTCCATCAGTCATGGTGATATATTCAGCGATATTCTTCACAACATCAATCACACGCTCATCCTCTTTGAACTCCAAACCTCCTTGTTTATAATAACCGAAGACGGTTGTTTCACCTATATTAACCTTCCCGCTATCAGCTTTTATTGATCCGGTAATAATATTCAGAAGCGTAGACTTTCCTGTACCATTCTTGCCAGCAAGTCCAATTCTGTCCCCTTTTTTGAAAGTGTAAGTAAAATCATTGATCACTGGCTTGTTGTTAAATGATTTAGCTACATGCTCAAGTTCCAGAATTTTATTCCCCTGTCTTGAAACGTTTACACTTAATTCAAGTGAGGATTTAATGTTCCTTTCCTTAGTTTTTTCTTCTAGGTCATAAAAAGAATCTATCCTCGACTTTGATTTGGTTGTTCTTGCCTTTGGCTGTCTACGCATCCACTCCAATTCTTTTTTCAGTAGGTTTGTATTCTTACTGAAAGTTGCATCCTCAGCAGCATTTTGTTCCGCCTTTTTCTCAAGGTAATAACTGTAATTTCCGTTAAAATTTTGGAGTTTTCCTCTGTCAAGTTCTATTATCCGAGTAGAAACATTGTCCAGAAAGTATCTATCGTGCGTAACTGACAGGATTGTTT
>CAZGWG010000066.1:5333-17028 GCA_964529165.1 uncultured Sphingobacterium sp. | reverse complement strand
AATGTTGTCATTCCAGCGAAAGCTGGAACCTCATACACTCCGGTTAACTTTCTCTTTATGAAATAAACGGAACCAACGAAAGCCACAGCCTCAATATTATTCCACAGACACTTTAAAACCATGAGATCAAACAATCTCTTGAATAATGATATAGGGCGAAAGCCGACACCGACCTTGACAATAGTATTACTTTTTAGATTTTTCTATCCCAAATAAACCCTCACGGATATTATAATACTTAAACCATTCTGGATTTATTGCTGTTGCTCCCGGACTATCCACAGAAATTAATTTGGAAGCGAATGGCTCATAAGCAGCACGAGGGGCAATTGCACCTTTAACTACCAGAATTTTCTGGCGCTCAACATATACTCCGTTTGAAATAAAGATGTGCGCACTATTCGGACTGGCACGCTCGGTGGTGATCAATAATAAATTAGGTTCATCCAGTGTTGAACCTTCAACCTGTATCACCGCAGTATTACCCATATTCCAGTATCTTCCTCCTCCATGGCGGATTTCTGTTTCCAGATAGCGTCCAACATGAAGTGATCGGACATCCCCTTTAATCCTGACAGGTTTTCCATGCATATGATCAGATTTGCCACCCACAGAAAAATCAAACGCTTTTCCAACTCCGGCCTTTTCAGCAACTTTATAAGCCTCCGGATCATAAATCACCATGGCCCAGCCTTTTGCACCTTGCTTAAGTAATTCTTCAAGCATGAACGAACTATCGCCTGTAGAACCACCTCCAATATTATCACCCATATCGATAAGGATTACCGGACGGCCTTCATGCTCCATCGCCATTTTCACAGCTTCTGCAGGCTTAGGATTATTTATCCTGGTTTCTTCCCTGGTATCCCATAACATTTGTGAAAGCCGGTTCGCCTCTTTATCAGCCAATGCTTTATTATTATCCGTCACCACCACTACAGATGGCCCCATCCATGGAACATCAGCATATTGATAGCCTCCCGAAACACTTACTGCCAAAACCCCGGGTATCTTTTCTACATTCTTACTTTCTGTTGTTATTGGTAAAAGTGGCTTGGCAAAAGTATTTTGAAAAGCAATATTGTAAACCATCGGGGCTTTTACTATACTTTGCACAGGTTTAACCTTCCCGCTTACAATCTTTGCCATGATATCAGCAGCCTGGAGTCCTCGATCATAAGTATCCAGATGGGGGTTCTCCTTAAAAGTGATCAGCACATTACATAATTCCACCATTTTGGGAGTGATATTTGCGTGAAAATCATGGGTAACCACGATAGGCATTGCCGGCCCGAAAGCAGTTCTCACCCTTCTTACAATTTCCTCATCTCCGCTGGGATAACTTTCAACAACCATTGCCCCATGCAGATTAAGCAGTATTCCCTGAAGCTTAGGTCCCGCTTTTAAACCTTTTATAATCTCATCCATCATCGCATTAAATGCCCTGTCGGTAACTGGTCCACCGGGAGTTGCAGAGGTAACCAGCGTAGGATAAAGCTCTAGGCCGAATTGGTTGGCACCGGCCATATAACCCGCACTGGTTGTCTTCGCTGTTGAACCGGCAAAGAATCGTTTGGCCCTCTCCTGCTGACTTTCGCCAATCGTTACATGAAAGTCTTCGAGATCCGTTTTCTTTACGTTAAAACTGTTGGATTCATGGGAAATACCGGCAACCCCGATAATGGGCTTAGTCTGCGAAAAAGCCTGGGCCGATGTAAATACTGTTACTGTAAATAGTACTAGAACTTTGTTTAAAAAATTATTAATCATGCGTTTACCTGTTTTATTTTAAGGATATATAAAACTATAGAAAAAATTGAATTAATGATATTAAGACTATAAAAATGCAAAGGATTAAAAGGTCAAAGGGAAATGGGGATTGGGGAATGGGGAATTGGAAAATCCGAATAAATAGTAGTGTTATGTTAAAATGAAAGGAGGTTGATGGCATTGAGCAATCAGCTTTGCATATCAATCATATGAATATTACTCAAATTTGATGGCTCAAAGCTCACAGCCCATAGCAAAAAACTAATGATCAATTACACTTAAATAACATCAGTACGAATACCCACAGTCTGCTCGACCTATGTATAAAAGTATTTTTCTGTATCATTTAAAGCCTGTTTTTATGCTATTTTTAAATATTAAACAAAATTTTCTCTTTAGTTTGAGTTTTTGCGATGTTTTCATACTTTTGTCGCAGAATGCGCCCATAGCTCAGCTGGATAGAGCAACGGTTTTCTAAACCGTAGGTCTTAGGTTCGAATCCTAATGGGCGTACTGTTTAAAATAAACCTTCCAAAGGTATAAATCGGACTTTGAACTCTTCAAAGTCCGATTTTTTGTTTCAAAGCAATGTTCTTGATATTTTGAACCTTGTTCAAAGTATTTCTTGTGAAGGATCTTATATCTGCGGGGGATTAGGGGATTCCCTTCGAACACTTTAAATAATTGTTTTAAATTTGAACTACAGTATTAGATTAGTTCAAAGCCCTATACTCATTTGGAGTTGTTCCTGTTCGTTGTTTAAACACGCGAATAAAGTGTTGCGGATATTTAAAGCCGAGTTCATAGGCAATTTGGCTGATGGATTTATCTGCATCGAAAACCTTTTCCTTGGCCACATCAATAATTTTGTTTTGAATGTATTCCTGGGCGGTTTTCCCTGTTTCCTTTTTAATTAGATCGCCAAAGTAATTGGCAGATAAATGAAGCTCATCGGCACAGTATGCAACAGAAGGCAATCCAATGGTATATGGCTTTTCAGATAAAAAATAACTGTTTAACAAGTCTTCAAATCTTTCTAAGACACCACTGCTTACATGCTGACGCGTAATGAATTGACGGTCGTAAAACCTTTCGCAGTAGTTGAAAAACAATTCGATATTAGCCGCAATCAATTTCTTGCTATGTTTGTCTACTGATTGCTGCAATTCAGTTTCAATCTTGGCGAATAGGTCAAGCACTAACTGACGCTCTTTAACTGAAAGATGCAATGCTTCATTAGTGTGGTAACTAAAGAAATTGTATTCGGTCATGCTTTTGGCGAGTGAAGTTCCCTTAATCAAGTCGGGATGAAAAACTAATCCGTGCCCCATCGGTTGGTATAAATCTACTTTGTTCTCCACATCTAAAATTTGTCCGGGAGATACAAAAACTAAAGTGCCTTCCTGATAATCGTAAGTTGCCCTACCATATTTTAAATCGCCACAAACCACATCCTTTAAGAATATACAATAAATGCCGAAATTCATTTTTGAACCTGTCCGTTTATGGGCTTTAGAAAAGTCGATTACGCTCACCAGGGGATGTAAGGTTTCATGATTATTAAATTTATTATAATCGTCAACGGTATTAAAATTCACCACTTTATCCATTTTCTTTTGTTTTGATGAGTTAAAGTTACGCATTCACTACAGCTAAAATCCACTGTAAGCTGAACATCAGTAATAATGGTTATCAATACCGTAATCTATATCCCAACAAGGTGATTTTTATAGAGGATATTTGCATTGTTAAAATTGACAATCATGGAAAAAAGAACATTAGGTAACAGTGGATTGGAAGTATCGGCATTGGGATTGGGTTGCATGGGCTTAACGTTTGGGTATGGGCAAGCTACTGATGAAACCACTGGTATAGCATTGATCCAGAAAGCATATGAACTTGGAGTTACATTTTTTGATACAGCAGAGGCCTATAGCCAAGGTGCAAATGAGGCATTGTTGGGTAAAGCGATTAAAGACTTTCGTGATAAAGTAGTGATTGCTACCAAATTTGGGTTTCAGGATGGTGATGCTTCAAAAGGTTTGGATAGTCGACCAGAAAGAATTAGAGCTGTTGCCGAGGCATCACTAAAACACTTGAATACTGATAGGATAGATTTGTTCTATCAGCACAGGATAGATCCAAAAGTTCCGATAGAAGAGGTAGCAGGCACAGTGGGCGAACTGATTAAAGAAGGAAAAGTAAAACATTTTGGGATGAGCGAAGCTGGTGCAGAAAGTATCAAAAGGGCACATGCCATACAGCCAGTTGCCGCATTGCAGAGCGAATATTCCTTATGGTGGCGAGAGCCAGAAAAAGAGATTTTACCGCTGTTGGAAGAATTGGGAATTGGCTTTGTGCCTTTCAGTCCACTTGGTAAGGGTTTTTTAACTGGTGCCATCAATGAAAACACCAAATTTGATGCTACAGATTTCAGAAATACCGTACCACGTTTTTCTGAAGAAAATAGAAAGGCCAATCAGGAATTGGTGACACTGATCCAAGAAATTGCCAACAATAACAATGGTACGCCAGCACAAATTGCGTTAGCTTGGTTGTTGGCACAAAAACCTTGGATCGTTCCCATTCCTGGCACTACAAAAATCCATAGATTGGAAGAGAACTTGGGGGGTGCAAAGTTGCATTTGAGCGAAAACGAGTTGATGAATATTGAAGTGGCATTACAAGAAATTGAAATTTCGGGTGCAAGATATCCTGCGCATTTGCAGGACAGGGTGGGCAAATAATACTTCAAACAATCTAAATACAATAAAATGAAAAAAATATTTTTCTCTCTAATTTTTCTGGCAATTACACAATGTGCTTTTGCTCAAGAAAATACAAACGTAGTTAAAACCCACTTAAAGCAGGAGCAACAATTGCTAGATCTGTCCAAGCAAAAATGGCTCTGGATGGCTGATAAAGATACAGATACATTGACTAGTTTCTTTCATGATAAATCCGTTTTTGTACACATGGGCGGTTCTTGGGGTAAACAAAGGGAACTGAATGTGATTAAAAGCGGAGGCATTTGGTACAAGAAAGCCGAAGTTCACAGCGCATCGGTAGAGATTATTGGCAATACAGCGGTGCTTTTAAATAAGATTACTTTGTTGGCAGTAGTGGGCGGTAATGAGGTTAGCAACCCTTTTATCGTAACAGAAGTATACATTAAGGAGAAAGGCAGTTGGAAACTTGCTTCGCTTTCTTTCACCAAAACAAATAGCTAATTAAAATACGTTTAACATGAACAAAAAAACATTAAAATATTTCGCCTTTAGCCTATTGTTAGTAACAAGTTTACAGGTAAATGGACAGCGCATTCAAAAACAGCAGCCATTAATTATTGCTGAGCAAGGTGCATTTTCTGCTGGCGGAGCAGTGATTAAAAGTGAAGGTACATTTGATCCGCTTAAAGCCTGGAATGTACCACAGGGTGGGCAAACCAGACATGGCGACCACGCAGATGTATTCTATCAAATCCCTGTCAAATCGAAGAAGCTTTCAATGGTATTTCTACACGGTTATGGGCAAACACGACGCAGTTGGCAAACTACCGCCGATGGCCGGGAAGGTTTTTCAGATTTATTTCTTCGTAAAGGTTACGGGATTTACTTGGTAGATCAACCAGGTCGTGGTGCGGCAGGACAAACGAGCAAACCTGCACAAATTACAGCAACACCAGACGATCAAACTTGGTACACACAATTCCGTATCGGTCTCTATCCGAAATTTAACGAAGGTGTGCAGTTTCCGAAAGATAGCCTTTCACTAGATCGGTTTTTTAGAATGATGACACCCAATACTGGTAACGTGGATGAGGCGACCATTGTAAATGCTATGTCTGCCGTATTCGACAAATCTGGTGATGGTATTTTGTTTACGCATTCTGCTGGAGGTGCACCAGGTTGGAAAACAGCCATCAAGAATGATCGGGTAAAAGCTGTGGTAGCCTATGAGCCAGGTGGTTTTGTCTTTCCAGAGGGAGAAACGCCAGCAGGTAACCGAGGTGGCAGGGGCATTCCGTTAGATGAATTTAAGAAACTCACCAAAATCCCCATCGTAATTTATTATGGAGATTTTATTCCAGCAGCAGAAACTGATGCTGCTTCATTAAACTTTTGGCGTAATGTATTGGCTAATGCTATGCAGTGGGCCAAAGTAGTCAATGCACATGGCGGTGATGCCACAGTAGTTCATCTTCCAGAGATTGGTCTAAAAGGAAATACGCATTTCCCAATGTCTGACCTAAATAGCCAAGATGTAGCAGCAGTATTGGCAAAATGGTTAAAAGAAAAAGGATTGGATAAATAGTTAATTTAAAAAATATGGCATCTAAGCACGTAATCTTAACGATAATGATTGTTTCGTTAGTGCCTAATTTCAGTAAAGCACAACAGATGAAAACTGTAAAAAGTAGCCTTTCCGACAAAGAAATTGGCATCATTAGCATTTCGTCGCTTGCAGCAAAAGGCGATTTGGCGAAATTAAAACCTATATTAAATTCAGGTTTGGATGCCGGACTTACTGTAAACGAGGTGAAAGAAGTGTTGGTGCATTTGTATGCCTATTGTGGTTTTCCGAGAAGTATTCGTGGTTTGCAAACTTTAATGGCGGTACTGAATGAAAGAAAAGTGAAAGGTATCATTGATCCGGTAGGAAAAGAGGCTTCAGTCATTGAACAGGACCAAACACTTAGTGGTTACGCAGCATTTGCACCAACTATAGATACTTTCTTAAAGGAACACCTCTTTGCGGATATTTTTGAACGTGATGTTCTCAGCTATGCCCAGCGTGAATTGGTTACCATTTCTGTAATTGCCACCATCGGCCATGCCGAGCCAATGTTACAAAGCCATTTAGGCATTTCTTTGAATGTTGGCATAACTGCTAATCAGCTAAAAGAATTTGTGAGCATTATTAAAAATACAGCAGGAGTAGATGAAGCCAATGCCGCCCAAGCAGTTTTAGCACAGCTTCTCAAAACTCGTGGAATTAAAAAATAATAAAATGAAGAAGATAAAAACATTAATCGTAGCATCAGCAATGATTACGGGCTTTGCAGAAAGCGTATCTGCTCAACAGACCAAATCGCAAAATCCATTTACTTTAGTGTATGATGATGCTATTGCTAAAAATGAAAAAGGGAAAGTAAATATCCATCAGGTAAGCTATCAGTTAAATGGCATTGCCATAGCGGCCAATGTGTATACGCCTGCTAATTACGATACTTCAAAAAAATACCCAGCGGTAGTAGTGGCGCATCCAAATGGAGGTGTAAAAGAACAAACTGCCGGACTTTATGCGCAGCGATTAGCTGAGGCAGGTTATATTTCCATAGCCGCTGATGCTGCCTACCAAGGTGCAAGTGGTGGTGAACCCCGCCATACAGATAACCCAGCCTACAGAACAGAAGATATCCACGGCATGGCCGATTTTATTACGCAGTATGCGGGTGTTGACACTAACAGATTAGGTGTTTTGGGTATTTGCGGTGGTGGCGGTTATACGTTGAAAGCGGTACAATCAGATAAACGTTTTAAAGCAGTTGCGACACTAAGTATGTTCAATTCTGGTGAAGTAAGACGTAACGGATTTCAGAATTCGCAATTAAACACCATTCAGCAACGCATGAAACAAGCATCTGATGCCAGGGCACAACAAGCTGCAGGTGGTAAAATCGTTTATGCAGGTGTGGCATGTATTACTGATGAGGAAATTGAGAAAACAACTACGGATTTATATCGTGAAGGCTATGGGTATTATTACAGAACGCATGCACATCCAAATTCAACTTTTCTGTATACGATGAGTAGTTTGTTAGATTTGATGGTTTGGGATGCAGCTGCGAATATGGATTTGATCAACCAACCCTTACTCATGATTGCAGGTAGTAAAGCCGATACCAAGTACATGAACAGATGAGGCGTTTGCAAAGGCATCAAATGCGAAAACAAAAGAATTGTTTGTGATTGATGATGCCACCCATATCCAAACCTATTGGAAACCTGAATATGTAAAACAAGCTGTGAATAAATTAACTGATTTCTATCAGCAAAACCTTTAAAGATACATAATGAAACTAAAACGGATCAGCTTCTTGCCACTGTTGCTATTGAGTTTAGGCGTTTTCGCCCAAAGTAAAACAAAAGAAAATCCATCATTATTTCCGCTTGGCAATAAAGTGACCAATGGCAATTTTACTGGCAATGTTTGGCTGCAAATGCTAGTGCCGAGCGATACCGTTTACAATAGCAATATTGGTTCGGTAACTTTTGCGTCGGGCGCTAGAACGAAATGGCATTACCACCCTGGCGGACAATTGTTATTGATAACCGAAGGTAAAGGCTTGTACCAAGAAAAAGGGCAACCTATAAAGTTGATTAAGAAAGGTGAGGTAATTAAATGTCCCCAAAATGTGGTCCACTGGCATGGCGCAACACCTAATGATGAAATGACACATATAGCAATTGGCACCAATACTCAAAAAGGTAATGTGGTTTGGTTAAATTACGTTTCTGAGAAGGAATACGGCTCTTCGAAATAAAAATTCACATTTACCAACTTTTTTGTTCTAAAATAGTCCTTTCAAGGTATGAACTACTTTAACAAGACTAAATTTTTATGAAAAATCAGATGAATTTTTTCTGAACTAAATCATCAATAATTGGCTCTATAAGCTTCAAAAATCGTGTTAGATGTTCAAAATATTCTTCCTGATCGGTACAGAATAAAAAGGACTTCCTGAACAAACAGGAGGTCTTTTTATTTTCACTGCATCCGTACTGGAATCAAGCACCCGACGATTGTAATCATGCCCGACTTTTTTCTAATGACTCAGCATGGGGCAACTATTTACAGAATTAGGTTAACCCGGAAATGCCAATCCCAAAGCTTCAGGGCCAAAGACAAAAACTTTTATGCAGACACTAGTGTTAGGTTAACAATGAAATGACGTTGATGGCTTTGAGCAATCAGCTTGAACTCTGAAAAAATATCAATAATGTGAGCATTGCTCAAATTCGATGGCTCTTTGCCCATAGCCCATAGCAAGAAATAATGATCAATTACGCTTAACATAACACTAGTAATTCTTGAATCTTATCCATTCTTTAGTTTATAGTTTAATACCTTATCCCCTATATTCATTCGCTTCATTTGAGCCATCTCACTTAATTTGCTAAATTTGAGCTCAAAATCAGAACATTGGCCAGATTTAAGAAAAAACTTCACCTCATATTATATCGCAAATACGGTTCAAGCCTGAAGTTTGTGATGATGGCCTTATGTGTGTTTATTGTCACCTTATTTCTCCCCAAACAGGCCAGATTCAGGTTTGAATATGAGAAAGGCAAAATCTGGATGCAAAAGGATCTTTATTCACCCTATAATTTTGCGATCCAAAAAACCAATGAAGAAATTGAGGAGGATAAGAATGAAGTACTCAACTCAGTCCTGCCGGTCTATGAGAATGATACTGAACTTGCTGAAAACTCAATTGAAGCATTTAACTCAGAATTTGAATCAAAATGGAATGGCTCCGGGATAGATGATAATCAGAAGGAAAGATACCAGTCTGTAGGCAATAAAATACTCGGGGCCATATACACCCGGGGGATGATTAATCCGGTTATAAAATACCAGCGGAATGGTCCCAATTATAATTTCAGTCTGCTAAGCAAGAATGTATCGGTTAATTTAAATACTGCCGATGCTTATAATACAGCAAGTGCATTAAAATTTATTAGAGAACAAATCCAGAAGGATTCTCAGATTAAAAATGCTGACTGGCTTTTGAGATTGATAACCAATCATCTGAAGGCAAATTATGTATACAATGATATTCTGACAGATAAACTGGAAGAAAATGCATTGAACAGTATTTCAAAAACCAGGGGAATGGTCCAGAAAGGTGAGCTTGTTGTTGCAAAAGGAACTATGGTTAATGCAGTCATCTACCAGAAACTGGAATCACTCAGATCCGCTTACGAACAAGATGCAAAGGTTGCAGGCGACAGAAGACTGGTCTTATTCGGGCAATTACTGTTAGCCGGACTGATCATTTCTTTATTGATGGTATTTCTTTACCTGTTCAGAAAAGATATTTATGCTGATAACCGGCAAATCTCATTGATCTTGCTGGTCATAAGCGGAATGCTGGTCACTTTATCCTGGGCTATCCGGATCAAAGCGCTCAGTGTTTATTACATTCCATTCTGTGTTGTACCCATTATCTTCCGGATCCTGTTTGATGCCGGTTTAGCGCTAAACATACATTTACTGGTCGTATTAATAGCCGGATTTTTTGTGCCGAATAGTTTTGAGTTTGCATTTCTGCAGATATCAGCGGGTATGGTTGCGATTTATAGCATTAAAAACCTGATAAAAAGAGAGCAGTTCCTGATTTCTGCTTTATTAATCCTGCTGAACTATTTTATCGCTTTCCTGGGTATTTCATTAATCAGAGATGGTTCTTTCACCGATATTGAATGGCTGAATTTTGTTCCTTTCATTTTCAGTGTTTTATTGTCACTCCTGGCCTATCCATTAATTTACGCGTTCGAACGAATGTTTGGAATCACCTCAGACGTTACTTTAATGGAGCTAACCAATACCAACTCCAAATTATTAAGAGATCTGGCATTTAAAGCTCCGGGGACTTTTCAGCATTCCCTGCAGGTAGCCAATCTTGCCGAAGCGGCCATCTTTAAAATTGGCGGAAATGCCTTACTGGTAAGAGCAGGAGCCCTTTATCATGATATCGGTAAAATCGTAAATCCTCAATACTTCATAGAAAATCAGGTCCAGGGGATTAATCCTCATGATTCAATTTCTTATGAACAAAGTGCACAGATTATCATTCAGCATGTCAACCAGGGAGTAGAAATAGCCAGGAAGCATAATATTCCTGAAATGCTAATTGATTTCATACGAACCCACCATGGGAATACCCGGGTGGATTATTTCTATCAGTCCTTCCTGAAAAATTTCCCTGAGAAATTTGTGGATGAAAACATCTTCAGATACCCCGGACCAATCCCTTTTTCTAAGGAAACGGCAGTTCTGATGCTGGCCGATTCTGTTGAAGCAGCATCCAGGAGCCTGAAAGAACCTGATGCACTAAGTATCAGTGATCTTGTAGAAAGAATCATTGATTATAAACTAACCCAGGATCAATTAAACGACAGCGATATCACCTTGAAGGATATTGAAACCATAAAAATGATCTTTAAGACCATGCTTATGGGTATATACCATGTAAGGATCGAATATGTTTTAGAAAACTGATTTTGCATCAGCCTGCATTTCAAAGCTTTACATAGCCTGAAACAGACAGCCTGCATCAAACAATAAATAATTAGCAGATTGATTGAAAATATTTTTTGACAGCCTGTGTGAATTACTATATTTGCAGTCCTCGAAAGAGGGTTTTTTATTTTAACGGAGAGATGCCTGAGTGGCCGAAAGGAATCCCGAAAGTTCGGGACTAAACTGTCAACCAAAGCAAATATCCACAATGAAATAAATAAACAATAATAACGGAGAGATGCCTGAGTGGCCGAAAGGAACAGTTTGCTAAACTGTCGTACTGGCAACGGTACCGAGGGTTCGAATCCCTCTCTCTCCGCAAAGAAATGCTGCCCGCCTAAGCGGGCGGCATTTTTTGTTTCCAGCGCTACGAGCCTTAGCTCGTAAAAGCTGGGAGCAAAAAATGGCGATAGCGAAGTGCAACGGAGCGGCAGCATTTCTTTGCTGCTCCCCCTCTGTGGATCAATGAAATTAATCCCTCTTTATACAAAGTAAAGCATTCTCCGATTTTGTTTCCAGCGCTACGAGCCTTAGCTCGTAAAAGCTGGGAGCAAAAAATGCCGATAGCGAAGTGCAACGGAGCGGCAGCATTTCTTTGCTGCTCCCCCTCTGTGGA
>CAZGWG010000066.1:0-5233 GCA_964529165.1 uncultured Sphingobacterium sp. | reverse complement strand
CCCTCTTTATACAAAGTAAAGCATTCTCCGATTTTGTTTCCAGCGCTACGAGCCTCAGCTCGTAAAAGCTGGGAGCAAAAAATGCCGGTAGCGAAGTGCAACGGAGCGGCAGCATTTCTTTGCTGCTCCCCCATGTGGATCAATGAAATTAATCCCTTAATATTTGCCAGTCATAACTTTAAAAATTATTTCCGACAAGAAATTACCTCCTATGTAAATTAAGAATAGCCGGAAGATACCACCTCCGGCAAGGTTTATTTAACCCATAGCTATTTTTCATTGGAACGGGAAGCCGGCCCTGCTGGGTTGTCCGTACTGTGTTCCAGAAATGAAGGGGTACACGCGGCACGCGTGCGCCAGCAATGATAATCTCCCGCTGGTGCTACCGTGTACCCACAAAGTATTCTTACAAATAATTTTGATGAAAATTGACTCAGGAATGGGTCGTATGTTTATAGAAACATCCTAAAAACTATATCCTCGCCCCCCTAGGTGCTTGTATGTGATAATTATTTTACATACGATCACCTTCGGGATCGGAATTCCGTGTAAACGAAATTCTATAAACATTTGACTCCTATGGAGTCATTATGCAATATAAAAGCTTAAGGGCTGATTAAGATATGGGTACACGGTAGCGCTGGCGGGGGAATTAAAGGAGATGGACTCCCCGTAGCCCCTCCAAAGGGGCACAGCATAAGGCCTAAATCCCTGCTTATTAATGAATTTTAATACTTAGACCCCTGTTTATAAGAGATGTCCACACGATAGTACCTTCGTCAGGGTGGTAATCCTTAGCTTAATGATTGCGCGTGCGCTAGCAATGAGTGATAGAAAAAATTTCTTTTTTCCATTCCCTAACCGATAGCGGGTTCCCATTCCCAATTTCCAATTCCCCATTTCCCCCTCCAATAACAATCAGGTCTCCAATTAATTATCAAATACTGGAATCGAATAAAAAGAATTACCCGGGCTGGAATTCTTTCTAATGACCAGGAATAGGTCAACTATTTATAGAATTACGTGAAATATTGCTTTCAAAAAAAAACGTCATTGCCCGTATTCAAGCAATGACGTATAAACATATATTCCTAAACTGCCATAAAACTGCAGTCTATCAATCAATTTCTACTGCTCACTAATAGCAATCAGTATAGTAACAAACATTATCCCAACCTACCAAGGGACTGCATGCTCCACTTTGAGCCATCACGCAGCTAAACCAATCACCAATATCTCCATAACAATAGGAGGCACAACTCAGATAAATACTGGCACATTGAGGTGTAACCGGGTGGCACCCGAATACCATTCCTCCTTTAATTTCCTTCAGTGCATCACCCGTCAAAGCTCTTGACTGGAATTTTTCGAAATTTTTCATAGAATTAGTGTTTAAATGGTTAATATAATTGTGTTAGCATTCGATTACTAATTTAGAACCCTCGATGCGAGTCCTCTATCCAGTTATTATGGACAATGGTAGATACATACATTGTCATACCCTACCAGGGGACTGCAATTCATAGTATAAGACAATACGCAATAATAATAGACATCCAGATCATAACAGCTACTGGCACAATACTGATAATAGTTGGCACATTCAGGTGTGACCACATGACATGGATCAGAAGCAGACATCCCTCCTTTAATTTCTTTCAATGCATCACCTTTCAGAGCCCTTGACTGGAATTTTTCGAAATTTTTCATAGAATCTGGTGTTAAATGGTTAATTATTAATTATGATAAAATTAAATTGGTACTTCAAATCTCCCGATCCTGATAAGGGCCGACAAATCAACAGTATTAAAATATCAGGGCTATCACTCAAATAGAACAACAGAAGTATACTTATCAGCAATACATGAGTATGCCGGTATCGTTTCGACTATGAACTATTTATAGGTCTTGGTTAATGCCGTAGATGGAACTCTTCGAAGTTTTTCATAATAATTTATTTTAGGTAGATAAATGATTAGTAGAATATGCAACGAACTTGTTTATCCTAAGATAAAAAAATAAAAATGAATTATGCAAACAAATAGTCTTATTATTAGCTACTTAGGCAGAAAAATACCCGTAAATTGAGTGATTAACCGCTTCTCACCGGTTTTTATTTTAGCACTTCCTGCCCTTTGTAATGCTGTACGGAGTTGTTTTTGCTGATCTGCTTCCACCGGAAACATAAGCTGCACACTTCGGCCATCCGACTTGGCATTTACCCGGCCAATAACTGCACGATTAGCCATAGCCGTTACAACCACCTGCACTTCCTGCCCCACTTCAATCTGATCATACACAGACTCAGATACAACGGCCTCACAAGTAACACCTTCAGCAGATAATACACCCATTGTCGCCTCTATCCGAAAAGGTACTTTCACAAAAACCGGATAAGTGATCAGGAAAAAAACGCAAATTACCACTGCAACAATCAATACCAATAATGCTGCACCCCAGCGCACCATCCAGTTAGCCCGTTGCCCCATAATTTCGTTAACTTCCTCGCTATAATCGTCCTTATTATTCATCATCTTTTTTGTCATTATGCCAATTGATCCTGAATAAGCTGATAATATAATCCTCGTTTCTGCAGCAGCGTTTCATGATTGCCGATTTCTGCTATCTTACCCGCATTCAACATTACGATCTGATCGGCATTGCGAACCGTACTTAAGCGGTGTGCTATCAGAATGACAGTGCGTCCTTTGAAAAACTGTTGTAAATTATTCATAATGACCCGCTCATTATTGGCATCCAGTGAGTTGGTTGCCTCATCAAAAATCAAATAAGAAGGGTCTTTATACACTGCGCGGGCAATGAGAATCCGTTGCTTTTGCCCTGCGCTAAGTCCATGACCGTTATTTCCAATACGTGTATCATATTTCAAAGGGAGTGATTCAATAAACTCCCTGATATTGGCTACAGAAGTCGCATACTCGATCCTCTGCCAATCGCATGTATCGTCACTCATACTAATGTTATTGGCAATCGTGTCCGAGAAGATAAAACTTTCCTGCATCACCACACCCACATGTCTCCGCCATTCACTTTGTTTGTAGCGCAATAAGGGCGTATTACCGAGAAGAATTTCTCCACTCTTTGGCTCGTAAAACCCAAGCAGCAACTTGATTAAGGTACTTTTTCCACTACCACTCATACCCACAACCGCAGTAATCTTATTAGCAGGAATGTGCAAGTTAATCTGATCTAATACGACCTCATTTTCTGTCCCGGCATAACTGAACGTCAGGTCATTCATCGCCAGGCTCTCGTTTCTTGGCACCACCGGAATGCGATCATCTCCGGTTTCTTCTTCATCTTTCATCTGGTGAATTTCCCCAAGCCGCTCCAGACTGATCTTGGCATCCTGCGCCGCCTTTGTAAAAGCCGTCAATTGCTGGATAGGTGCATTCAACTGGCCAATAATGTATTGCACCGCCATCATCATCCCCAGTGTCATTTCTCCATCAATCACCGCTTTAGCCGATAAAAAGGAGATCAGGATGTTTTTTACCTGCTCAATAAAAGTGGCGCCCAGTTGCTGATTCTGTTCCAGCACCAATACTTTTTCCTGCACCCGGAATAAGTTGACCTGTATTCTCTCCCATTCCCAGCGCTTTTTGCGCTCGCTGCTGTTCAGCTTAATCTCCTGCATGCCGGTAATCAGTTCCACCACATTGCCTTGATTTTGTGCCGACTCGCTAAACCGCTTGTAATCAAGCTCACGTCGCATTTTGAGAAAACGTACAATCCATAATACATACAAGGCGCTGCAGACATAGAAAATTATCAAAATTCCAGGATGATAGCTGGCCATGATAAAGGAATACATCACCAAAGTGATCATTGAAAAGAAAATATTGATCAATGATCCTGTAAAGAAGCTCTGGATGCGGTTATGATCTCCAATACGCTGAATGATGTCACCAATCATCTTAACATCAAAAAAAGAAATCGGTAAGCGCATCAATTTAGACAGGAAACCAGATACCAGGGAAATACTGATGCGGGTAGTCACATGAAGCATCAGCCAGTTCTTGATTAATCCATTTGCAGTTTGGCCAAAAGTCAGGGTCATCTGAGCGATAAGCACCATGATGATAAAGGAAAGGTTACTATCGGCGATTCCGATATCAACAATCGACTGGGTAAGCAGCGGAAACGTGAGACTTAATAAACTACCGACCAATGCTGCCAGTCCCAGTTTAAGCAGGTATCCATAATAGGGCCGGAAATACTTCCACAGGAATTTAGTACTTACCTTGTCCTCCGGCGGCTCAGGCATCTCATAAAAGGTGTTGCCAGGCTCAAGCAAAATAACAGGCCCTGTAGTTCTATGGTCCAGCCAAAGTTTCTGAAATTCTTCCGGCTTAAATTTGATTAATCCGTGTGCCGGGTCGGCAACATGTACCATCTTCTCGATGCGGTATACCACAATGAAATGGTTCCTGTTCCAATGTATAATACATGGCAAATCTGTTTCCTTCTGCAGTTGTTCCCATGTCAATTCCACACCAATAGCCTGCATACCGATGCGCTCGGCTGTCTTAATGATCCCGAACATAGATACTCCTTCCCTGCTGATGTTGCTCTGTTTTCTCAGAAAATTAAGGGAATATTTTTTACCATAATATTTGGCTACCATCCGCACACAGGCCGGACCGCAATCCATCTTATCTAATTGTTGGTAAAAGGGAAATTTCATCTATGATCGGCGCTGGTGCTAAATAATTAACGGATTCTGTCCGTCGGATGGAAATACGCTAAATCCTCAATATCATAACTTCTGGGAATCTGGTATCCCTGGATAAAAATTGTTGGCGTAAATTCAATACCAGATTGCAGATAGAGGTCAATATGCACCTGTTGGGGATTGTCCGGATTACTATATTCAGCCGGTACACCATAGCTGGCTTTTAAATTTGCTTCCCCATTAGTAGCATACCAGTTTCGGAGCGCTTCCAGGAAAACAGCCGGTCCCCTGTGCTGGTAAATGTAATAAAACTGGTCAAACAACAAGGCCTCTTTGGCTGATAATACCACATCAAGCTTATAATCGCTGGTGCTCGACAGTAGTTCATCAAGTTTTATGAATGCTGTTTTACAGGGATTGCAGGTGAGGCTCAGAAACACCGTAATGGTCAATGGTGCGTCAGGATTACCAACAACGAAGCTATGCATACCAATGGGCAGATTCTTCCGCTCTGTACCAGCCAATGCATGTTCAAAA
>CAZGWG010000065.1:0-17209 GCA_964529165.1 uncultured Sphingobacterium sp. | reverse complement strand
AGCGACCCCTACCTTGTCGAGGTAGTGCTCTAAACCAGCTGAGCTAATTTCCCTGTTCAAGCTTCAAATCTATAAAAAATGAAGGATTACCTGCACTTATTTCCTTACAAGTAAGAAATATTTCTATCTCAAATCCTCATTGATCTCAGCCAATACTTCAGCACCGGGACAGAGGTCTCCTTCCTCCAGACTGTTTAATGGCCGGTCGCTTGAGTTTATTGTATGATGCAAATCTTCCGTTTCGGTCTCAATGTATAATAAGCCGGTCAGGATCTCATTTCTGTTCCGGGCATTACGCAAGGCATTCATTGCTTCCATCCTGTTGAAAGGATCACGGTTTGCCGCCAGTTTTTCCAGTTTGATAAAGGTACCATCATGTAGCATCACTTCTGTTCCGGTGCCTGATTCATAACTGGCCAATATCTCCGATTTCTCAGGAACCAGATCGGTTTTGCCTGTCGCTTCAATATGTTCACGGACGTAATCGTAAGATTTTGTAGATCCTGGGTTATTATTGAAGGTTACGCAAGGTGAAATTACATTGATGAATGCAAATCCCGGATGACTTACCGCCGCTTTAATCAACGGAACCAATTGTTCCTTATCTCCCGAAAAACTTTGTGCGACGAAACTTGCACCAAGTTCAAGCGCCAGTCCGGCAAGATCAATTGGTTGAAATGGATTCACCGAACCCGCCTTGCTCTTTGAACCTGCATCGGCTGTCGCCGAATCCTGGCCTTTGGTCAATCCGTAACAGCCGTTATTCATCACAATATAAACCATGTTCAGGTTACGGCGGATCACATGCACAAACTGCCCCATACCAATTGAGGCAGTATCCCCGTCTCCCGAAACACCCATATAAATCAGATCACGGTTTGCCATATTGGCGCCGGTGGCTACCGAAGGCATTCTTCCGTGTACCGAGTTGAATCCATGCGAATTCCCGAGAAAATAGTTCGGTGTCTTTGAGGAGCAACCTATACCCGATAATTTCGCAATCCGGTGCGGTGGAATCGATAATTCAAAACAAGCCTGAAGAATACTTCCGCTGATTGAATCATGTCCGCAGCCGGCACATAAGGTTGATAGCGAACCTTCATATTCCCTGGTGGTATATCCAAGATCATTTTTTGGCAGATCGGGATGGCGGAATTTAGGGCGTATATATGTCATGACAGAATTTTACTGGTCGCACCATTAAGTGCAGGTGATAAATGTTTATTAATCAGCGTCATGATTGCATGCGCTGTGATTGGCATCCCGTCATAATTAAGAACGGAGATCATCTTCTGCGGATTTACATTGAGCTCATTAATCAGCAGAGTTCGCATTTGTCCGTCACGATTCTGCTCAATGATGAATACCTTTTCGTGTCCGTCAATAAAGTCTTCCACTGTTTTATTGAAAGGAAATGCCCTCAACCGCATCGCATCAAAAGTAAGTCCGCTCGCAACCATCCCATCCATTGCCTCTTCTGCCGAATAGGTCGAAGTACCAAAGAAAATTAAAGCATAGGGGCTCTTATTTTCCTTTTGATACAGATAAGGTTTGGGTACTGTATCTTTTGCAGTATTCCATTTCTTGAGCAAGCGGTCCATGTTTCGGGCATAAACACGTCCATCTTCGGTATAGGCAGCGTATTCATCCCTCGAAGTACCGCGGGTAAAGAAGGAGCCTTTGGTAGGATGCGTTCCAGGAATTGTGCGGTATGTAATTCCATCCCCATCTACATCTAGGTAACGCCCAAAGCGCGGTAATTCTTCCAGTTGAGCTGCATTAAGCACTTTACCCCGATTGTATTTCCGGGTATCATCCCAATGAAAAGGTTCAGACATGTGATCATTCATCCCCAAATCAAGGTCGGTCATCATGATAACAGGTGTTTGCAATAATTCAGCAAGATCAAAAGCTTCAGCAGTCATTTCGAAACATTCCCTGGGAGTCGATGGAATTACCAGAACCTGTTTGGTATCGCCATGCGAAGCGTAGGCCGCCAGCAAAAGATCAGATTGCTGGGTTCTTGTTGGCATACCTGTTGAAGGACCGGTACGCTGTACATCGATCAGCAAAGTTGGAATTTCTGCAAAATAAGCCAACCCGAGGAATTCATTCATCAAAGATAGTCCCGGACCGCTGGTAGCCGTGAATGAACGTGCACCATTCCAGTTAGCACCGATAACCATCCCGATTGCAGCAAGTTCATCCTCTGCCTGTACGATCGCATAATTGCGTTTTCCTGTTTCCTTATCGACCCTTAATTTTTTTGCATATGTCTCAAAAGCCTCCACCACCGAAGTTGATGGTGTGATCGGATACCAGGCGACGACCGTAGCACCACCATAAACGGCACCAAGTCCGCAGGCCGAATTACCATCAATCAGAATCTTATCACCAACCAAATCGCGTCTTTCCAAACGAATATCCAGAGGATATGCATAATTGCTGTGAATGTAGGCAATACCCAGATTCAGGGCTTTGATATTCATTGCAACCAGCTTCTCCTTGCCCACAAACTGCTCGGCAAGCAATTGTTCCAGTACCGCAAATTCAATATCCAGCAAGGCCGAAAGAGCCCCCACATAGATGATGTTTTTAAACAATTGACGCTGCCGCGGATCAGTAAATTCACGCAGACACATTTCCATCAGCGGAAGACCAATATAGGTCACATCCGGACGAATCAATGCCGGATTCAGCGCCTTGGTACAATCGTAGATGAAATATCCTCCGCTTTTAACTGAAAGTACATCATCTGGCATGCTTTGAGGGTTCACACAGACCATGAGGTCTACCCCTTCCCTGCGACCGAGATAACCCTTTTCACTCACCCTGACATCGTACCAGGTTGGAAGTCCCTGGATGTTTGAAGGAAATATATTTTTAGGTGTTACGGGGATTCCCATCCGGAAAATAGCTTTTGCAAACAGGTAATTTGCACTTGCAGACCCTGTACCATTGACATTCGCAAAACGAATGACAAAATCATTAACTTTTGAATTAGGCATTTCTTAACCTGCTTTGGTAACTTTATATAAATATTGCTGCATATCCCATGCAGATGTCGGACAACGCTCAGCACATAAGCCGCAGTGCAGGCAAACGTCTTCATCTTTTACCATTACCCTTTGGGTTGGGAGAGTATCGGATACATAGAGGTCCTGAGTTATATTTAAAGCCGGAGCTTTGAGTCGCGTCCGTAAATCATCTTCTTCTCCATTTAGGGTAAAGGTGATACAGGAAGTCGGACAAATATCAACGCATGCATCACATTCAATGCATTTATCTTTTTCAAATACCGTTTGTACATCGCAATTCAGACAGCGGTGAGCTTCTTTGATTGCAGTCTGAATATCAAAGCCCAACTCTACTTCCAGTTTACGATCAGAAAGAGCAGCTTTCTTCTCTGCCTGAGGAACAATAAAACGCTGATCATTTACCACATCATTATCATAACTCCATTCATGGATTCCCATTTTCTTGGAGACCAGATTAGTAAATGGTGCCGGGCGCGCAGTAAGTGCTTCTCCCCTACAATACAGATCTATGGAGATGGCTGCCTGATGCCCGTGAGCAACAGCAGTGATTACATTTTTAGGTCCGAAAGCCGCATCACCGCCAAAGAAAACGCGCTGATTAGTTGATTGATGAGTTAAAGCATCAACAATCGGCATTCCCCATTGATCAAAATCAACACCTGTATCCTTTTCAATCCATGGGAAACTGTTCTGCTGACCAATAGCAACAAGAACATCATCTGCTTCAATGAATACTTCAGGCTCTCCGGATGGAACAAGGCTTCGTTTGCCTTTATCATCATAAACAGCTTTTACCTTTTCGAAACTCATGCCCACTAACTTGCCATTTTCGATAATATAAGCTTTAGGCACATGGTTCTCAAGGATTGGAATATCTTCATGCATAGCGTCCTCAATCTCCCATGGGGAGGCTTTCATCTCGGCAAAGGGACTGCGAACTACAACCTTTACCTCTTCACCACCAAGTCTGCGGGAAGTACGGCAGCAGTCCATCGCAGTATTTCCACCACCCAGCACGATCACTTTCTTACCGATTTTATGAGTATGCTCGAAAGCAACGCTTGCCAGCCATTCAATGCCTACATGTACGTTCTTACCAGCTTCTTCGCGTCCGGGAAGAACCAAATCCCGTCCTCTCGGAGCACCTGTACCAACGAATACTGCATCATATCCTTTCTCAAGGATTTCGTTCATGCTGGATACATAGGTATTGAAATGGGTATGGATGCCCATATCGAGAATATACCCGACTTCTTCGTTCAATACATCATCCGGCAATCTAAAGGAAGGGATTTGGCTGCGCATCATTCCCCCACCTGCAGCATGTTCATCATAGAGGTGAATCTCGTATCCCAAAGAGGCAAGATCACGGGCTACGGTTAGGGATGCTGGTCCGCCGCCAATCAATGCAATGCGTTTTCCATTCATTTCTGAAGGAATACCAGGCATGAATGCCCTGACATCGTCTTTATTATCTGCAGCTACCCGCTTTAGCCGGCAAATTGCAACAGGCTCTTCTTCAATCCTGCCACGACGGCATGCAGGTTCACAGGGACGATCACAAGTCCGCCCAAGTACCCCGGGGAAAACATTCGATTCCCAATTGATCATATATGCCTCAGTATATTTTCCTGCTGAAATCAACCTGATGTATTCAGGGACCGGAGTGTGTGCGGGGCAAGCATACTGACAGTCCACAACTTTGTGGAAGTATTCCGGATTTTTGGTATCTGTTGGTTTCAAATAGCTATTGAGTTCTTAAACGATAAAAATAATTTAAAACGAAAACTATATGGTCTGCCTGACTCGGACAAACCTGTTGCTCATAAAACAACATGAATAACTATTCATGCAAGCTTCATGATCTTTTTTAAAATTATATTCAAACAAACACTCAATCTTAGCAGAAATTTTGACTACTTAATAGTATAAACTTCTCTAATTTAACATAAAATCTATTTCAATTTCGGGTTAATTATCTGAAAAATCATTGAAATCATATATAAAGTCCAAGATCTTCAGCCAAACCTAAACTACCTGAATTCCAAATGTATTGGTATGTTCAATATCAGAAATAATTAGAATGAAACAAATTTTATTGAATAGATATTTTGAGCCTCCCCCCAGCCCCCTCCGAAAGAGAGGGATACATGGCGCCCAGGAATTTGAGTCCTATGAAAAAGGCTATATTAAGAACTATTCCTAATCATTAGAATCACCTTAATCACAAAAATCATAGTTCAGGCGAATTACGGGCCTCTCCGGTTCCCTCCCACAGAGGGGGATACATGGCGTCTATGGTATTAAGGTTAATGAGAAATATTTCTTTTAGAGTTTTTAGCATAGGTGTCCAGTATCCCCCGCGGGCGGGGGGGGGGGAATTAAAGGAGGGTGGTGGAAAAGAATTTCTTCCGCAAACCTAATTTAGAACAGCTATCGAATAAGACCTCCCCCTGCCACTGCGCATAGCCAAGGGCGCCCCCCCATATCAATTGTCAACTGTCAATTGTCACCAAGTCCCCTTATAAACATGATCAAACTTCTTTTCGTCAATTGACTTTAAAGGAATATACAAACCTCCGGTATCCGAAAGCCAGTCCCATAGCCTTTTGTTCAGATCCTTCGCCAGATCCTGCAATTCGGGTTTACGGATCAGATTGTTCAGTTCATAAGGATCCTGCTGAAGGTCATATAACTGATCAATATCCCAAACTCCCTGACTGCGGATGAATTTATAGCGATCGGTTCGCACAGCAAATTGCGTTGGTGTTTGCGGAAATGGATTCTCCCAGTAATATTCGTAAAACACTTCTTTTCTCCAGTTCTGGACAGGATTTCCTTTCATCAAAGGCAAAAAGGAAGTCCCCTGCATTTGTTTTGGCTTTTTAACTCCAGCAATTTCCAAAATACTCGGGGCAATGTCTACATTCAGCACCATTTCCTTCACCTTGGTTCCCGCTTTGATGAGTGCCGGTGAACGGGCGAGTAAAGGTACGCGCATCGACTCTTCATAAGCGTGACGCTTATCAATCAAACCATGCTCCCCAAATGAAAAACCGTTATCACCCATGTAAATAACCAGAGTTTCCTTATCAAGGCCATTAGCCTTAAGGTAATCGAGCACCCTGCCGACACTATTATCCACTCCCTGTAAGGTCTCGAGGTAATTCACATAAAAACTATCGAAATCAGTTTGACCATGATACATATAATCAACGCCATGCCAGCTGTAACGCTGAGCCCTCACCCATTGCGGAATATCCTTATAATTGAAGACATAAGCACTTGAATCTGCCTGATCCCCACGGTTAAATCGCTTACTGTTTTTTCCTGCGGTAGAGAACATAGACACGGGGTATTGAATACGGATATCCTTGTATTTCCCTATATCCCTTTTTGCAGGATAGAAATCAGCATGTACGGCTTTATGCGAAAGATACACGAAGAATGGTTTCTTCTTATCCCGTTTATCAAGCCATTCGAGAGTAAAATCAGTAAGCACATCAGTAATATAGCTGCTATCTGTATAATTAATCATTTTCCCGTCTACATTGATCTTGGGATTATAGTAATCTCCCTGTCCGGCAAAACTCACCCAACGGTCAAAACCCGGACGAGGATCAGCCCCACCACCACCCATATGCCATTTTCCGAAAAAAGAAGTCTGGTAACCAGCTTTCTGCAGGTATTGAGGAAAATAAATCAGTGAGGAAGGTGCAGCCGCCTGATTATCAACTACGGTATGAGTATGTGCATATTGCCCTGTTAAGATAGAAGCCCTGCTTGGAGAACAGAGCGCTGTACTGACAAATGCATTTTGAAAATGAGCTCCTTCATTCGCGATCCGATCCAGATTTGGGGTTTTTAAGCCGGGCACCTTACCGGTAAAACCCATAAAATCGTAACGGTGATCATCTGAAAGGATAAAGATAATGTTCCGGGCTTTTGAGCCTGGAATTGCTTCATAATTCAAATTCGCAACTTTTTGTGCGAAAGCTGAATACGAAAGACAACAGAATAATATACCGCTTAGTTTTATTTTAATGCTCATGCCGCTGAATTAAAAGCTTGTTGGGGTAAGTATAAATACCTGAGTACGATATTATTAAACTCAAGGATAATCCAAAGATAATTTTTTAGATAAGCAATTAAAACAACCTGAGTTCGAAATGAAAGGATGATTAATGGCTGTTCAAAGTTTGGGAATGGAAAATAGGGAATAGATACCCGACTCCCATTAAAATAAGCCTTTTAAAATGATGAACGAACTGAGATGGGCTTTATCTTATCCATGTCAAATTTTATGATCCATGATATTCCTCTGACCAATATCCGTTCTGCTAAGCCTAAATTTGCTTTTCAAATAAAATGCGATATTATGAGTATTGAAAAAATGAAAGTAGAAATCTGGAGCGATGTGATGTGTCCGTTCTGCTATATCGGAAAACGCAGGTTCGAAAAAGCACTTGATGAGTTGCCTGGAAAAGAAAATATAGAAGTGATATGGAAAAGTTTTCAATTGAACCCTGACCTGAAGACCGATCCCACAAAAAACGTGAATCAATACCTCTCAGAAGTAAAAGGCATGAGTATGGAACGTGCCGCTCAACTAAATCAACAGGTTACAGAGATGGCTGCAGGAGAAGGACTTCAATATGACCTTGACAGGGCCATCATTGCAAACTCTATGAATGCTCATCGTTTCTCTCATTTTGCGCTGAGCAAAAACAAACAGGATGAAGCCGAAGAGCAATTGTTTAAAGCCTACTTTACTGAAGGAAAGAATACGGATGATATTGAGATTTTGATCAATCTTGGAAAGAGCATCGGACTGGATGAAACTGAACTCAGGGAAGTGCTGGAGAGTGATCGTTTCACTGATGATGTTAGACGGGATATTTATGAAAGTCAGCAGCTTGGCGTTCGTGGTGTTCCCTTCTTTGTATTCGACCGTAAATATGCTGTCTCAGGAGCTCAGGAAAGCGGAGTTTTCTTTCAGAATCTGGATAAATCGCTGGAAGAATGGAAGCTTGAGCATCCAGCAACCAGACTACAGGTTCAGGAAGGAGCTGTTTGCCGTCCGGATGGGGAATGTGATTAGAGCAGTCGTGGGAATTGACGAGGGCTCGAAGGGTCTATTTTTGAATACTGCGGGGATGATAATTGAAAGGAGGATGATAGATGCATCATTTGGATTTTGGATTAATCCGGATTTGAAAAGCAGTGCTTGTGCTTATCGGTTCAATCAGTCGGGCTCTCCGCTATAGTTTTTGCCAATAATGATTTCGCTTTGAGATAAAATTTAATGAGGCAAAAAGCTGCCGCTTCGATCCCGTTTAGGAGGGTAGTTTTGTGCCACTATCAATGGGTTTGAAATCCTTACACAGTCAAAATAGTTGTTGTTTTGTTAACTTCCAAACCAAGTTACAAAACTCCTGTCCTTACTTTTTTAACCGGAAGCTACAGCCTTTGCCGGCGCGATTCTTCTGCTTATAATAACCCACAATGGCAAAGCTATAGCGCCCGACCGGCTAAAGCCATTCGGACGGGAAAAGCCGGACTGCCCCTGCCAAAAGCATCTGCCGCTAGTTTTCAAAATTTTAGACTAGACCTAATATTGATGCCTTAAGTTACTGAATTCCGCTAAACCTTAACCCCTTTCTTTCTCCGTCCATACCATATCATAAAACCAGTAACCGGTAGTATCGCAATGATCAGACTGGCTATAAACGCAATGATCTTTCCCGGAAGCCCGATGATTGCCCCGGTATGCAGATCATAATTCATCCTGATTACATGATCGGCAAACTTTTGATCCTTTATTCGTCCAAAAATATGATTGACATTCAATTCCTTCAGACTGTACTGATCAAAGTACCGGTAATCTGTCTTCCAATAAGTTCCTTCTTCAAAATTTGCATTGGCTGCAATAGGCCCCTTTGCCGTTTCGGGTGGATGGACTTCGATGCTAACAGCATTGGGATATTCATTCATCATCTTCTCCCACACTAAATTCAAAGGTTTCTGATCTACTCCTGCCCAAATACCAGACTTTGATTCCGGTTCTGTATACAGCAGTTCCTGCTTACCACCAAGCATTTTATAATAGGCTTCAGCAAATACCGGAAAACCCCAATTCAAGCCTGTAATTGCAAAAAAGAGTCCGAAGAGCAAGGCATAAATACCACTGATATTATGCAGATCATAATTTTTCCTGCGCCAGCGGGTCCTGTTATTCCATTTAAACCAGAGTCTTGATTTCAACTGCCTGATTTTAGCCGGTAACCAAAGCACTAGTCCGCTAAGCAGCATAATAATAAACAAAACAGTTACCGTGGCAACCACAGGCTGCCCGATTTCAGGAGGCAGCCAGAGATAAAAATGACCATCAAGTATAAAGTGAAAAAAGCCCTCTTCCATATTAATTACTTGCAATACTTCACCCGTATATGGATTAAGGTAAGCAATGAAGTAATATAAAGGCTCATAATGGTAGTAAATAGCCTCTACCGATCTTGATCGGCCGTTATACTTAATTGCATGCAGATTTTTTCCCGGCAAGGTCCGGGCAGCAATTTCCTGAAAATCGGAGGGCCTTAAATAAGGTTTATTTTCAGGTGCAACATGCCGGTATGTTTGGGTATAATCCTGAATTTCCTCCTGAAAAGCATAGATACATCCTGTAACTGCTAATATAAATACCAAAAGCCCGGTCAACAGACCGAGCCAAAGGTGTAGTTTCCCAAAGATTCGTTTAGTGCTTTTCTTCACTTCAGAACATATAGTTTAAACCCAGGGCAACTGAACGCAAACGCTGAGGTGAAATGGTTGACCAGCCTGTATAATATTTTTCATTCCCGATATTATCCAGTTTAAGATTTAAGCTGAAATTGGCACGGCTATAGCTCATTACCGCATTATAGATTGCATAGCTCGGCAGACTGAATGTTCCTATGTTCGAGCGGTTCAATGTTTTATGTTCGCTGGCGTAATTCGCTCCTACGCCAATGCCCACATACTTGAATACTCCTTCTGTAAACTTGTAATTCGCCCAGAAATTTGCCAGCCTGTCCGGACCTGCTTCTTCGGGACGCAGGCCTATGTATCCGGCATCCGGAGCATCTTTAGTCACCTCGCTTTTGTTAAAGCTATAGCCGGCAATAATATTCAGACCTTTAATCGGATTGGTCACAATACTGGCCTCAAAGCCTTTTGAACTCACCTCTCCACCCTGAATAGAATTATTGATATTGGTTGGATCGGTCATTACCTTATTGTCAACCAGAATTGAATAATAGCTCAGCGTTAATGATACATTATCACGATATAAATTCGCTTTGGTACCTGCCTCCCACTGATTCGCATGTTCAGGATCGAATATTTTGACCCGTGGATTACTTCCATCCACATTAGCTACCTGTGCCGGATCCAGATTGGTAAAGCCGTTCATGTAATTGGAGAAGAGCGATAATTTTTCAGGAATGGCCTGGTAAACCAAACCAAATTTCGGTGAGAGATTATACTGACTTTTGATCTTTTCTGTGGAATAATAATTTGGCTGTCCCTCGAAATGATCAAGCCTTAAGCTTAGCATCGCTGATAAATTCTTCGACAAATTGATCACATTGGAAGCATAAACACTGCTAATCTTGGTTTTAACAGATGAAACTCCCTCAAACGCACCAAGCAAAGACTGATCAACTGCCTGAGGAGTTAAGATTCCATCGTCAGTTTGATTTTTCAGAGATACAAGGCCATGGGCTACCCAGCCTGAGCTACTGTTATCTATGGTCTTTTCGAGGTAATCCAATCCAATCACCAGACGATTTCTGAGCTTTCCTAAATAGAAATCACCGTTAAAGTTCTGTTGAATTCCACTTGTTCTGGTCTTGCCATCGCGTTTAGAGATAAAACGAGTAAAGTCAGAGCCATTGGCACTATCCCATAAATAATGATAATAGCCGTTGCTGTTCGTATTGCTGCTTGATAAAATGGTCTGTGACTTCCATTGTTTGCTTAAGGTATAAAGCATTTGTCCCTGGAAGCCAAATGAAGGATTTGAAATTGACAGGCTGTTTGCGGTATATGATTTACGGTAACTCTTCTCGAACAGATCCATCGACTGAAAAGAAAGGGGTGAATACCTGCTCAGAAATATCATCGGAACATTCGCAGATTCCGCAAAACGCATTTCTGAGTTAATCAAAAATTGAAGCTTATCAGAAGCTTTGAATAATAATGAGGGAGCAATAAAGGTAGATTTGCTAAAACCGGCGTCCTGAAAACTATCTTCAGAGTTATTCGCCGCATTCACCCTTATGGCTAATTGCTTGCTCAATGGCAAATTGTAATCGGCGGTAATACGTCTTAAGCCAAAGCCCCCATTCGTAAAATTAATCTCTCCCCTTGCCTGATCGTGCGGCTGTTTGGTCACTACATTGATTAATCCGCCATAGGAAATAACATTCCCGCCAAATAATGTACCTGAAGGACCTTTTACAACTTCAATGGTTTCAATATTAATCGGATCAAGTCCGGCATTCGTAATACTTGCCATTCCATTCACCATTGTAGGTTGTACTGCAAAACCACGCATAGAATAAAATTCTGCGCCATCACCACCTCTGCCTGTTGATTCCCATAATCGGGTTATCCCGGTAGCGTTCATCAGCGCATTATTCAAATTTGTAACTACCTGATCCTTGAAGAGATTCTTTGAAATGGACTGGTATACCTGTGGGTTTTCAATATACTTTAAAGGTAATTTAGAAACTGTGCCACTGCTGTCAACTTTGTAGCGGTTTTTAAAATCCTGAATGATTACTTCTTCAAGAACCTTTCTGTTTAAAGTATCCTGACTTTTAACTTCCTGCGTGTAGGCATTGAACCCGAGTAAAACACCCACTATGCATAGGGAAAATGTTTTCATATTTAATACTATTGTTATTTAGACTGATTATAATTAGTGCCAAAAGTAAGAAGTCATTTTAAATAAGCAAACATTATTTAGAATTATTTTAAATAAGCGCCGACAGGCTCCTGAAACAAGCCTGACAGTATTGGTTTAGAGGAAGAAGACTAGTCGTTCTAATTGGAAAAGTAGGATTAGAATATATGATTAAGCCAGAATGAGGAAGTATATGAGTATTTGAAAAGCAGATGCTCCTCTAGTCGACACCTTCAGTCGCCCTTTCGCTATAGTTTTTGCCTCTGATTCATAAGATAAAATGCAATCTATGGAGGCAAAAGCTGCCACTTCGATCCCGTTAGACTGGAAACTTCTGCTGCTAGGAATGATCCAAAGACAATAATGTTTAGGCAAAACTTTATACTATAAAAGTAATCTCAATAATTACCCAGCCTATAACTCGATCAGTGTTATCTATTGATAATCAGTTTGATTGCGTATCTTTACAATATCTTAAACATCATTATTGTCAGGCTAATTAATCCTGGTTCAAACAATGAAAGCAGCAATTCATACCCAATACGGCCCGCCAGAGGTTGTTCATATCCGGGAAATCGAAAAACCTGCTCCCGGGGCTAATGAAATCTTAGTGAGGGTTCATGCCAGCACAGTAAACCGTACCGATTGCGGTTTCAGAAGTGCAGAATACTTCGTCAGCCGATTTTTCAGTGGACTATTCAAACCCAAACAACAAATATTGGGTTGTGAATTTTCAGGCACGGTAGAGTCGGTCGGGGCATCGGTGCTTACCTATAAAGTCGGAGACCGGGTATTCGGCTATAACGACACCCTTTTTGGTGGACATGCAGAGTACCTGATCAGGAATGAGCAGGATGCAATGGCTTTGATCCCCCAAAATCTAAGTTTTGAAGAAGCTGCTGCGCTGACAGAGGGCGCACATTATGCCTTATGCAATATCCGGGCGGCTAAGGTGGAGGCCGGACAAAACATTATGGTCTATGGTGCTACCGGTGCAATTGGTTCGGCAGCGGTACAGCTTTTAAAATTCTTCGATGTGGAAGTAACGGCCGTTTGCAATACCCCTAATCTGGATCTGATTCGTTCATTAGGTGCTGATTATGTAATTGATTATACCCGGGAAGATTTTACAAAGACCGGAAAGCAGTACGATTTCATCTTTGATGCTGTCGGAAAAAGCTCCTTCGGAATTTGTAAAAAGTTGCTTAAGAAAAATGGCGTTTATATTTCTACTGAGCTGGGTAAAAATGGTGAAAACATCTGGATGGCACTTTACGGCCTCTTATTGGGAGGAAAAAGGGTTCTCTTCCCTATACCATACATTAAAAAAGAGGATGTAATCTTTCTGAAAGAACTGGCTGAAAGAGGTAAATTTAAACCTCTCATCGACCGGATTTACCCGCTGGAAGAAATAATAGCGGCTTATCAATATGTAGAAAGCCGGCAAAAGATCGGCAACGTAATACTGAGTACTCTTTCTCAGAAAAAAGATAAGCACTCTTAAAGCAGAAAGCCGCTAAGAGCGATTAAAATAAATCCCTTCTGCTGTTTTACCTAAAATCCAGGTCTTATCCTCTTCGCTGAAGAATGGAATAATATCTTTTATGATCAGGTATTCAAAAAAGTTGGCAAAGAGCATTCGCTGAGGACCAAAAATATCATACACCCGTTTAAGGTAAGGCCAAACATCACGGTAAGGTGGTTTTTGTTTGGAAGGATTGTGCATGGAAGTACGGATATACACATTCGGGAATTTCACAAGATTACATAATGGAATAATCCCTTCTGAATCAGGTTTGGTAATATCCATCATTGCCAGATGGTCGATCACGATTTTCACTCCCGGATAACGTTCGGCCATATCAGCAACTTGCCCGATTTGCTGGGGCGCAAGAAAGATATTAAAGGTAGCTCCTATTTCCTCTGCTTTCTTCCACCAGGGATATGAACCCGGATCATTCATCCAGACCCTTTGCGGATCCTGTATCGGGCTCAGACGTAAACCAGTAAGACCATCCACTTTAACCAGTTTTTCAAGTCGCTCCGGATTTTTAGGATCATTGGGCGCAAATAGTCGGTTCCCGAAGAGCAGACCAAAGCCGGCAAAACGATCAGGCCATGTTTTTACACAATAGATCGTATAATCATTATTTCTGCCGTAATAACAGACATGTGAAATGACAGTTTTATCAATACCATAAGTATTCATTTCTTCAATCAGGTGTTCACCCGAATAATCGCGGGGAGGTTTACTTCCCGGACAGGTAGAGATCTCCGGATCAATCGGGAAGCGGGGATCATTCATTAACCAGACATGCTCAGAAGCATTGATGATTGGTGCTTTTTGAACTGAACTACTACTTTTACCTGAAAAATCCGTTATAACAGGAGCTGGATTGGCTGAATCTGCAGGGTCCATAGCTACAAGTCCCTGAGGTAACATGCCCGCCACCGGAAGTGCAGATAGCATTTTTAACATCATTCTTCTTTGCATCGTACCTTATTTAAGCTATTTAAAATTATCAATATCCTTAGCATCAAAATCTTAGGATTAAATTAAGGTAATTTTGCGAAGAGGCAAATAGTTTTTAGAAATTAGGCAAAAGCTTCCTGTTCAATGCCTTGGAATGTATCACGCTTTTTACCTGAATATTTTAAAGCAACAAGACTTATGACACGTTTCGTATAACTGTACTACAGCTAATTACTGTTGAGCTAAATATCATTTTGGTAATCAATAATAACTATCCGAACCGCCAAGTATTCAAATTCGTTTATTATTAAAATGATCTCGTTTAGGCATTTACATTTATTGTAAACTTTATGCCGTATGACTTTTATTTTAGTAAACACTATTCCGTAAACCGATTCGCTTTCTGTAAAGCTTTTTCCGTATAAGTTTCAGAATGGCGAACGCCTGGTCATTGAAAAATCAACTTTCATCAAAACTGTACAACAGTGATTTTTTTGTAAAAAATAATTTTGGTAATCGATGAGAAACTCTCCGGATAGGTAGGTGTTGGTAAGGTGACAACACCGACCAGAGGGGAATTTTTCCCATAGCTTGCGTATGTTGGGCTGAAGCCCACCCGGATGAACTTCGTTCGGCAAGGCCCGAAAACAGGCAAAATATTAGCCCCAGCTAAAGCTGGAGTCTATTGAGCAACCGGGTCAGTGTGATGGTATAAACTGTGCAACAGCTACTAAACTCATCAGATGACTTGGAGTCATCAGATGAGTTTGACAATTAATGTTGTGCTTAAAAATCAATTTTCGTAATCGCTGGAAACTCTATGGACAGGAAAATTTTAGTTAATTGATCGTAAGATCCGATTCCAGCGGATCTTATTTGGGAACAATGCTGTGCTGTCAGTGCTCATCCAGGTAATCATAGCCTCTCCTACTATATGATCTTCGGGAACAAATCCCCAAAAACGTGAATCTTCAGAATTATGACGATTGTCGCCCATCATCCAGTAATAGTCCATTTTAAAGGTATAACGATCTGCTTTTTTCCCGTTGATGAAAATATTATTCCCTGAGCGGCTGATTTTATTATTCTCATATTTCTCAATGGCTTGTCCATACAAAGCCATTGTAGAATCGTTTAATTTAACCGTCCATCCCTTTGCCGGGATCTTAAGTGGCCCGAAATTATCCTGGTTCCACCTAAATGCAGGATTGTGCGGGAATATGCTTTCATCATAGAGGCCTTTTGGCGAGATGATCTCGGTAATTGATCTGATATTCTGGCGGCCCTTAAAATCGTCATAACTATCCGGAGGTATGATCAATATATAATCATTAAGACTCAACTGATGATAAACCTCAATCTTAAGATCTTTCAGTAGTTCAGGATTCATCCCGTTTCCGTCAGTTTTCACCAGATAGGATGTCTGGGTTTGAGGTGCATTCTTAAACAGCTTATCGTTAATATAAACCTTTGAGTCAATAATCGATACCGTATCACCAGCAATACCCAGGCAACGCTTAATATAGTGAACCCTCATATCCACCGGATTATTACCCGCATCAGGCGCATAGTTAAAAACTACTACATCTCCCCTCTTCACTTCTCCTAAACCCGGAAGCCTGAAATATGGAAGCTGAATACCATCCCAATATGTTTTAAACTTTTCCTTTCCGATCCTTGCTTCCAGGAAAGGAACTGAAACCGGTGTAATCGGCATTCTTGGGCCATAGGCCAGCTTACTTACAAACAGGTAGTCGCCGGTAAGGAGAGTTCCCTCCATTGAGCCGGAAGGTATCGCATAGGCAGAAAAAAGAAGTCCACGGATAATCGTAGCCGCAATTACTGCAAAAATTATTGCATCAAGCCATTCGCGCACTTTGCTCTTGACATGCTTTTCGATAGGTTCTGCCTGTTCAGCCACTTTGTTTGATCTGCGGGTTAATTTCATATTACTAGCTTAAGCGTACAATGTTTAGATGTCATAACTTGCCGGATGTTACAAAACAGATGCAGCCCTTCTTGTGTCCAGAATTATTAAACCTAAGGCCCCCTGGAAAGATAATCAATAATTAAAGTCTTCTTAACTCCTGTTTAACAAGCCCCAGATACCTTTCCTCTAAAATCTATAAAATGTTTAAACAAATTGTATCCGGATTATTGTGCCTCTCGGTCTGTTCCGTTCATGCACAGCACAATAAAGGCCTGCCTGTATGGCAGCAAGGCTTTATGGACATTCACCATATCAGTACCGGCCGAGGGAATGCTGCCTTCCTGATTTTTCCTGACAGTACAACCCTGCTGATAGATGCCGGAGATATTTCGGATACACATCCCCGGACTTTATCTCCGCGCAACAGCCAGAGAAAACCCGATGGATCTCGCTCTGCCGGTGCCTGGATAGCCGATTACATCACACAATTTATGCCCGGCAACAAAAAGCCAGCTCTTGATTTTGCTATGCTGACTCATTATCATGATGATCATTTTGGGGAATGGGATCCAGACAGGCCATTAGCATCTAATGGTGCTTACCGATTGACAGGCATAACCGAAGTAGGAGATAAAATTCCAATTGCTACCCTGATTGACCGGGGCCGGGATTTTCAGACTCGACGACGCGCTCAAAGAAGCGGCTACCATGCCCGCCATCAATCCAAGTCCCGAGTATCCAATTCGCATTTTCATCCCCTCAATGTTTGGTCATCAGCCAAATGCTATTGCGAAGCTTGCGTAGACCGTCGCCGCGAACAG
>CAZGWG010000064.1:0-17418 GCA_964529165.1 uncultured Sphingobacterium sp. | reverse complement strand
AATCACCTATTATCTTATGATATTTATCTACCACCTGTTGTGGCTCAATACCTTCTTTACGTGCTTTAAGCGTAATAGGAACTCCATGTTCATCAGATCCACAAACGAAAATAACATCCTTTCCTTTAGACCTTAGAAACCTGACATAAATATCTGCGGGAATATATACCCCTGCCAAATGCCCGATATGTACAGGTCCATTCGTATAAGGAAGTGCTGCAGTAACTGTATATCTCTTAAATTTCTCGTTTCCCAAAATCAGAATATTTATATGTGTATCTTTTTGCAAAGATAAAGGCTAATGAGCTAAATTACTAATGACAAGTCCGGTCAATTTGTTGTGGATGTAATTTGTAAATTTGACCGCGGTTACTCTTCAAAACCCTCGGTAACATTCCGGAAAAAATATAAAAGAAACGATTTGAATTAGAACCTGTAAAATTGACAAAAGAAATTCATCGCTATATATCTCCTGCCTATCTGCAACAAGGAGACACCGTGGCCATCACATGTCCGGCAAAAAAACTCCCTCGCGACATTGAAGATGCAGTCAATCTCCTGAAATCATGGGGTTTAAATGTCATTCTCGGGGAAACTGTTCATGCCTCATGGCACCAGTTTGCCGGAAGCGACGACCTTCGTACTTCTGATTTTCAGCGTTTCCTCAATGATTCATCAATTAAAGCTATTTTTGCAGCAAGGGGGGGCTATGGAACAATCCGCATCATTGACCGTCTCGATTTTTCCTCGTTCAGAAATCATCCCAAATGGATTATTGGTTTCAGCGATATAACCGTACTTCACAGCCATATTCAATCGCTTTACAAAACTGAAACCATTCACGGACAAATGCCCCTAACCATCAGGGAAGGTTCAGAAATTTCTTTGGAAACCTTAAGAATGGCACTATTCAATGAAGAAATTAATTACCATTATAACAGTCAGGATCCTAACCGAAGCGGTGAGGCCGAAGGATTATTAATTGGAGGAAACCTGAGTCTGCTTGTAATGATGGCAGGATCTGTTTCTGAACAGGATTTCTCAGGTAAGATCCTCTTTCTGGAAGATGTTGGAGAATTTCTTTACTCTATAGACCGTATGATGTGGAACCTTAAACGAGCGGGTAAATTGGATAATCTTAAAGGATTGATTATCGGAGGATTTACTGAAATTAAGGATAATGATATTCCATTTGGCCAAACGGCCGAACAGATAATTATGGAACATGTTAAAGAGTATGACTTTCCGGTATGTTTCAATTTCCCGGCAGGACATATTCAGGATAATCGCGCATTAATATTTGGCAGGATGAGCAAATTGAAAGTCGAGGGGCAAAAAGTCAGCCTGACTTATTCCTCTACTGATCCCAAAAAATCTTTGTAATCACACTTAAAAAATAAATCAGAATGGCATTATTGGATTCATTAGGTAAATACAGAAATACCGGATTATTAATTATTAGAATTGGCCTGGGAACCATGTTTATGCTTCATGGCTATCCCAAACTTTTAGGCGGACCCGAACAATGGGAGGCACTTGGTGGAGCAATGAAGAATCTTGGGATTACATTTACACCAGTAATTTGGGGGCTTTTAGCTGGGGTTACAGAAACGTTTGGAGGATTTCTGATTTTATTAGGCCTTGCATTCAGGCCTGTATGTATATTACTGACATTTACCCTGTTAGTTGCTGCTTTAATGCACCTGAAAAGCGAAGAAGATTTTATGGCTGCATCTCAGGCTATCGAAACAGGATTCATGTTTTTAGGTTTGATTTTTATTGGACCAGGAAAATACAGTGTAGATAAGAAATAGATTTCAGAAGTATAAATTCGAACAATAAGGTTTACCCAGAGAGCTGACAAGCTGTTTTCTCTTAGTTGACCGGAGCCAAGATTAACCTTTCTTCTGGTAAATCCAACGGCAGATTACTTTCATGAGTTAAACATTAAATAGTAGGGAATAAATTATAGACCTTCATCTATCTAAACAAAAAATTTGTATCCTGATTCAAAAAACTTGTTATATCATCAAAATACCAGAAGATATTTCCCATATAAGTTCTTAAGTATCCCGCCTAAATTGTAACAATTTAATATACGTTATGTATTATTTTAATACTATGTATTGCATATTACTTAACTATACACATATCTTTGTTTTATGATAGTAGAGAATACCCAAACACAGATGAGGAAAGGAATACTTGAATATTGTATTCTTTCTATAATCTCCCGGGGGGAGATTTACACTTCAGACATTATAGCAGAACTTACAAAAGCAAAATTAATTGTAGTAGAGGGTACTATTTATCCATTATTAACACGATTAAAAAATAATGGACTTTTGACCTATAATTGGCAGGAGTCAACCTCAGGTCCTCCCAGAAAGTATTATGTTTTGTCGGCTGAAGGGCTTGAAGTATTAAAACGATTAGATGCTACCTGGGCTGAGTTAGCTTATGCAGTGGAGGTATCTATCCAAGAAAGAATTATCGAACCCATTAATGAAAAATCATAAAAAATTGCTAAAATTAAAGCCATGAATAAAACTATTATAATCAATATTAATGGGATTGTTTTCCACATCGAGGAAGATGCGTATGAATTGCTGAAGACCTATATGACTGGTGTAAAAAGGCATTTTGCTTATTCTTCAGATAGTGATGAGATAGTTACAGATATTGAAAACCGCCTGGCAGAAATGTTTAGCGAAAGGCTTAAACATGATCACAAACAGGTAGTTGTAATCGAAGATGTTCAATATGTAACCGAAAAAATGGGGAGTGTTGGTGATTTCGATATTGATGAAGAGGATCAGACCATCCGATTCTCAACCGGTATTTATGAAACAGAGAAAAAATTATTCAGAGATCCTGAAGACAGTATAATCGGAGGTATTTGTTCTGGCATTGGGCATTATTTCGGTGTCGGACCAAGGTGGATCAGGCTGATTGCTATCATCGCCCTGTTTATGGGAATTGGTATCCCTGTATATATTATTTTATGGCTGATTATTCCGAAGGCCAAAAGCAGGGTTGATAAAATGGCCATGAAGGGCGAACCTATTAATATTCAGAGTTTCAAAAAGAACTTTGATGAGGAGATTGAAAGTCTGAAAAGCGGACTTAAAACTGTGCGGAAAGAAGCTAAACCGGCCATTAATCAATTGGCAAAATTCATTGGTAAAGCCGGGATGATATTCATAAAGATTATCGGAGCAATTATTATTTTAGCAGGCGTAAGTGGTTTATTCGTTCTTGCTTTAGGTCTGGTCACATTTTTAGGATATTGGAATGCTAACCAGCTAAATACATTCCCTTTTAATATTGTAAATCCGGGATTTAAATCTGTCCTTACACTCTCTGCATTTATCGTATTGTTTATTCCTGTTACAGCACTCGTTGTATTTGCGATCAGAGTATTATTTGCCCATTTCGAAGTTTCAAAAACAGTTTATTTCGGCATGCTGATTATCTGGCTCGCCGGATTAGGGATTGGAATTTACCATATATCGAAAATAGGTTCTGAATTCAGTGAAGAAGCACAATATTCGATAAAATCTAATTTAAAACCATCTAAAAGCTTTTATCTGAAATTAAATCCGGTACAATATCTCACAAAGGAAGATAGTATGGATTATAATATAGATCCCAACGATTTTAAAGGCCGTATTATTCTGAGTTCCAGAAGAGGTCAGTTTAATTTACCAAGAAATGTTAGTCTAAAAATTGTGAAATCGGATATAAGCACCCCAATTCTGATCCAGGAATTCAGTTCAAAGGGGCCAGATTTTCAGACTGCATTAGCTAATGCACAGCGGGCAAAACATCGCTATATCCAAACTGACTCTCTGTTGCTTTTCGACGGCAATACTCATTTGCAAAAAGGTGAATTATGGCGTGACCAGAATGTTCATTTGGTTCTCCGAATTCCCGAAAATACTACGCTTTTTATTGAGGGAACTTTAAATCGTTATCTTGAAGATTATAGCCTTTGGGACTGTCAGCCACAAAACGCCAAAAGTGATTTTCTATCAGAATGGGTAATGACTGCTAACGGTTTAAAATGCAAAAACGATACCTTATATAATCAAAAAAGAAATTCTCCTCAATCGGAAGAACAGTTTTAAAAGAATCAACCCCGTATTCTATCCGGGGTTGATTCTTTTAATGTCCTACCATAAATACAGCATTACTGAACAGCAGTTTGCCATTTTCCCAAAATCCTCTGAACAAAGGATCATCAGCTAAATAAACAACTGAACCATTGCCCATTTCCTGAACGCCAAAAATAAGACCATCAGTTAATTTTTGCTTCGCCTGAATACCTACAAAACCAGTAACATAGTTCTCTTTTTTAAAAATACCAACATTCCATCCACCAGTAAGGTACTTATATACTTTATCGTCAAGCTTTAAAGTATAATAGAAGTTTGGAAAGCCAAATCCCAAAGGATGAGTATTATCCAAATCTACCTTATAAATAGCTCCTGGAATATTAGTACTGACATTCTCTCTTTCCCTTAATTCGTACGCTTTAAGATCTTCATAGATATCTTTATCCCCCTTTTTGACTTCCTCTTTATTTTTAAGATCAAAACCTTTCTTGCCAACCAGTTCAGAAACGGCATTTTTCATTGCAATAAGTTTACCCCCGCCACGAATCCACTGCAACATTTTCTCATTCCCTATATCAGCATAATTACCATCGGGATAAATCAGAATATCAAACTCGTTCCAGTTGATCGTATTCAAATCCTGAGGTCTGACAATCGTTAAAGGATACCCGATTTCCCTTTCAAAAAAATGCCAAATTTCACCCAAAGACAGTGAAGAGACAGTTTCTCCACCCACGACTACAACCTTAGGTTTCCGTATAAATCGTACTTTACTCGAGCCAAGATCTGCACCCTTATCCACAAATGCAGTAGGTATAGCGAAAAGACTGATACCCGATTTCTTTGCAATTTCATTCACTGTCTTTTCAAATCCACCTGCAATTGTCACATTTCCATTTCTGGTAATAATCAGAGAGCCCGCGTTGAATCGCCTTCCTGATGTTTCAAACGGAATTTCAGAATACCGTACCTTAATATTTTTGTTTAGCAATTCTGCAAGAAACTTCACATCAGCAATGGAATTCCAGTTCGCGATATAAGCTACAGGATTTGAAACGACCAAACCTGATGAATTTATTTCTGGAATAGTTGTGGTTTCAGGTCTGATGGATTCTTTAGTACCATAAGCCTGTATTCCATAAGCATAAGGTAATGACCAGGCCGTAATATCATAAGTGGCCGAATCAGATACAAAAGTACTTGGCTCAAACAAAACTTTCAGAAGAACAGATTTAGGCTGATGAGCACTCAGCACCATATCCGTTTTATCAACTCTGAAGCTTTCGGTTTTCCCATTAAAATAATTATAACCCTGAGCTCCCTTCGAAATCCCAAAACCAAATTCAATTCCATTTCTTTGAAGCAATAAAGCAAGAGATTTTATCTTTTCTATGTTATCTCCTTTAATAATATAGGATTTGTAATCACCCGGAGGATTTGACTTACTCTGGGTAAAATAATTTCTGAATTCTGTTATAGCCTGCTCAGCGTGCTGAGAAGCAGCCTCTATAGTTGAAAGACCAGAAGTATAATGATGATCAATCCGATCCTTGAGGGTCAGAGTATCACCCTCTGCATTAATAACTGCAAGTCCGGCCCTGCCCGAACCTCCCTGCTCATAGGTCATACCTATAGAGCCGTTATAAACCGGATAAGTATCGCCATAGGAGGGATAAAGCAAATCAAAATTTTCCCTGGTAAAATACATCCATCCATTCTGATCAAAATAGCGTGCATTATTCTTACCAATGATTGTTTGAAACTCCCGTTGCCATTTGCTGATATCCTGATGATAGGGTTCTGCTGCGGGAGCAAAATAGTACGGATTATTTATTCCCTGTTCATGGAAATCAACATGAACCTGTGGAAGCCATTTATTATAAACTGCGAGCCGCTGATGTGATTCAACCTGACTTTGCCACACCCAGTCCCGATTCAAATCAAAGTAGTAATGATTAGCTCTGCCTCCGGGCCAGGGTTCCATATGCTCGCGGGCGAAAGGAAGCGCATCAGGAACTAAATTTTTTATGGAATTATAAAAATTAACATAGCGTTCCCTTCCATCTGGATTTAAACAGGGATCTAGAATGACCAGTGTATTTTTTAGCCAGTCTTTCGCTCTTGTATTTGCAGGATCAAGAAGATCAAAAACAGTTTGCAGCGAGGCTTCGGTTGATACAGATTCATTACCATGAACATTATAACTAAACCATACCAGTACAGGCTGGTCCTTTAAAACCTCCACGGGTTTTGAAGAATTTAAACCATCCTTTATATCGGTAAGATTCATATTACTTTTCCTGATCTCATCAATACGGGAAATATTAAAATCCGAACCTACAAAAGCTAGAAATAAAGGCCGGCCCTCATTTGTTTTACCATAATCCTGTAATTGGATATTCTTAGAAACCGAAGCGAGATATTTATAATATTCAACTACTTTGTAATGCGGAGTAAACTGATCTCCCAGCTTATAACCCAGAAATTCAGAAGGAGATTGAATTTTTTGTGTAAACCCATTCAATTGCATTCCTGTTAAAAGGAGCATAAGAATAAAATATCTTTTCATCAGTTTATAAATGGTTTTTTAAATAGTGATGAAGCATTCATAAGCTTATACATATTGTTCAGTGAGGGGATGCTGATGCAGGTTTCATCCGGAATTTAAATTGGATATCTGACAGGCTTAAAATAACTTTGATTTAATAGCATAAAGGGAATATTTATTCCTATATCAATTTGCTATTCAACCATATTTAATGCCTAAAGACTATCCTTCTAATGTACGAGACAATCGCATAATTACCAAATTCTTCGCCTGAGAAGGAACAAATGTATTATTATTGTAGTAAGCTATTCAAAATGAATATTGAACAATTATACGAGGTATACAGGAATCATCCTGTAATTTGTACAGATACAAGAAAAATCAGCAAATCATGCTTATTCTTTGCTTTGAAGGGAGATCATTTCAATGGAAATGAATTTGCGAAACAGGCAATTCAAAGTGGCGCAGCTTATGCAATAATTGACGACCCAAAATATGCTGTAAGTGAACATTTTATACTTGTTTCAAATGTATTGGAAACACTGCAGAGCCTAGCCAGATTTCATCGGAAACAACTTGGCATCCCGGTAATAGGAATCACCGGAACAAATGGAAAAACTACTACCAAAGAACTGATCAGATCCGTATTGTCACAACAGTTCAAAACCTTTGCCACCGAAGGAAATTTGAATAACCATATTGGTGTTCCTTTAAGTATTCTATCCATTAATGATGCCTGCGAGATTGCAATCATTGAAATGGGAGCCAATCATCAAAAAGAGATAGAATTTCTTTGCGGAATTGCACAACCTACTTACGGACTTATCACCAATGTTGGAAAAGCACACTTGGAAGGATTTGGCGGAATTGAAGGAGTCAGGATAGGGAAAGGTGAGCTCTATGAATTTATCGCCAAAAATGGAGGAATAATATTCATCAATGCTGATGATGCCGTTTTAAAATCAATGAGTGCTGAACGTGGTGTTGAAAAGATAATTACTTATGGTTCAGGAAAAGATAATTTTATTAGTGCGACACTCAAAACCTCTTCTCCTTTCATTGAAATAGAATGGAAAACTAAAATCGGAATACCCCCTGAATCTGGTTTTACTGCAAAATCAAATTTACCAGGAATTTACAATTTTGATAATATTGTTTGTGCAATTTGCGTCGGTAGCTATTTTAAACTAAATCCGAAACAAATAAATTCTGGTATCAATTCATACCTCCCGCTCAATAACAGGTCTCAGATATTGAAAACTGAATATAATACCCTGATCTGTGATTATTATAATGCTAATCCCAGCAGCATGATTGTTGCTTTAGATAATCTGCAGTCAATTAAAGCAAATTCCAAAGTAATGATTCTGGGTGATATGTTTGAGCTTGGAAATGAAGCCAGAGCTGAACATCAATTGATATTAGATAAAGCAATAGCAGGAAACGCCCGAAGAAAGATTTTTATTGGTGAAGAATTTTTCAAACTTAAAGAAAATCAAGCTGCTGAATTTTTCAGAACAGTTCAGGAAGCAAAACAAGCCATGGAAAAGAACCCCATCAAAGATGCTACTGTTCTACTCAAAGGATCGAGAGGCATGAAACTCGAATTATTATTACCGCTATTATAATTCAATATTTCCTCAGGATTTTCTTTTTATATTTTTTCGGTATTGCTGAAGAATAAGAATTACAGGCGCACATAGAAAAGAAAACACATAAAGAGGATGCCCGGGATCTAATATTAATACTGAAAAAAGGCAGAAAACAATAAGAAATATTGTAAAATAGCTATATGAGGAGCTGGCAAGAAATTTTTTAAATGCATTCATCTTATCTAACTTTCTCGACCCTGATTCCTGCATCAGTAATATAATCTAATGGATTATCCCTCATATTCTGCTCCAGTTCAATTATATATTTACCTTTCAAAGGAAATTTGTAGTTCTCTTTAAATAATATCTGATAGCTATACATATTTCCTGACCCGCTGCCAAGCCATTCTCCATCAGGAAGGGCCAACTTAAATTCTCGTCTTTCTGTAGTTTTTTTACCATCAGGCCCGATGATACGAATCAGCAGAAAAATATTTGAATACTTATAATCTGAGGTATGGCGAAGATTAAGATACAAATTACAGGGTATATCTGTTTGTTCAATAGTCAATGGAACTTTAACTTTCTCTGAATAAGACCAGTTATGCTTATCCAGTTCAATATTGCTGTCAACAATTGCTAACTGGTCTTGACAGGAACTTAAAACCGTTAGTACTAAAACAAGCAATAAAAACGATAGTCTATCTAACTTCATTCGATTATTCAGTGGGTTTCCCTCCCGAAGGTTTATCTCCTGCAGGTCTTTCACGGTTGTTATTATTCCTGAAATTTTTCCTTCTTTTATTATTTCTATTCGGCCCCTCCGCTCTTTCGGATTGCGGACCTGCGGGTTTTGGCTGCTGATTAGGATTCTGAGGTTTTGGAGCCCTTTGTACATTCTCCTGACCTCCCGTTGCAGCAGTCTGAGGGCTACCCGGACCTTTTGGTTTATTACGATTCTTGCGGTTATTCTTCCTGTTCCTTCCGCCCTTATTATCAAGACGAGTCAGGCTATCCTGTCCAACTACGTTTTCATAATCAAACACCTTAGCAACAACAGGTTTATCTTCTTCAGCCAGCTCTACTTTTAAATACTCCGGTTTTATTCCCTCTTTATTTAATTTCTGAACTTCTTTTACTCTTGCGATATCTACTGCAATCCAGTTTTCATCATTGGGATAACTAAACCACATCAGCTTCTTGAATATATCTGTTTTCTGATGTCTGACAGTCCCGGTCATAGTCTCCAGACGTTCCACATTATCCGGAATATCCTTTAATGCGTCCATATAGGTATCCAACTCATAATTCAGGCAGCATTTCAATTTACCGCACTGACCGGCCAGTTTCAATGTGTTGAGAGAAAGATTCTGATACCTTGCTGCCGATGTAGATACTGTTTTGAAATCTGTTAACCAGGTTGAGCAGCAAAGTTCACGGCCACAGGAACCTATTCCACCCAAACGACTGGCTTCCTGACGCATTCCAATCTGCCGCATCTCAATACGGATACGGAAAGTCTCAGCCATTTTTTTTATGAGTTCCCTGAAATCAACCCGACCTTCAGCGGTATAATAAAAGGTAGCTTTAGTCCGGTCGCCCTGGTAGTCTACATCACTCAGTTTCATAGCCAGGCCGAGCTCCTTCGCAAGGACCCTTGCCTTATGCATGGTTTCAAATTCCAGATCTTTTGAAATTTTCCATTTATCTACATCTGCAGGGCTGGCTTTACGATAGATTTTTTTTTGAACATCATCAATACGTACATGCCTCTTTTTAAGCTGCATACGAACTAACTCGCCGGTCAGGGAAACATGACCAATATCAAAGCCTCCCGAAGTAGTTTCAACAGCTACCAGCTCGCCGGCTTCGAGGTATAAATTCGCGCTATTCAGAAAGAACTCCTTCCGTGAGCCCTTAAATTTTACTTCTATAATATTAAATGGCTTAAAATTAGAAGGCATATCCATATGCGACAACCAATCATAAACATCTAATTTACTGCAACCGTTAGTAAGGCATGAACCATTACTCTTGCATCCGGCAGGGGCACAGCCACCCGTTGAACAACTACCACATCCCATATCTAATTCAATATATATTGAGTCCCCGCAGGGAGCGTATTAAACTTCAAAATTTTAACCAACTGTAAAGATACATCTAAAAATAAAATTTTCGGATTCGCATTACGCTCTATATGATAATGGGCCTTTTCAAGCTCGTTTACCAGAGCCTCGCACTTAGCAAGATCCAGATGTTTACTGAAATTTTTAACGAAATCCAGTTCGACTGATTGTAAATGTACTAATGATTCTGCACCCGACATCATCATAATACATTCACGTATAAGCTGAACTCCATATCGCAACATATTTTTCTGATTCTCACGCCCAAGTTTGGAAATCTCATCCACAAAATCTATAATCTGAGCACCCTTATCTGCAAATGTCATCCTCATCCAGTTCGTAAAATTCCTGAAATCATCATGATCATCCTCTTTCAATAAATTCAAGGCCGTTTGCAGATTTCCATCACTCAAATAAGCTATCCGGGAGGCTTGAGCATCAGGAATATCCTTATTATTTACAAGGTACTGAACAATATCTTCATTTTTCAATGCCGGGATTTTAACCAGTTGAGTTCTTGAGATTATGGTATTTAAGATCTGATCCTGATTTTGGGCCACTAAAATAATCAGTGTTTTGCTGGCCGGTTCTTCCAGTGTCTTTAAAAGCCGGTTTCCCTCATTCTTAAGATATTCAGGAAGCCAGATAATCATAGTTTTATACTCCGACTCAAATGCCTTTAATGAAAGACGGTGTAAAATATTCAGACATTCGGCTTTATTGATATTAGGCTGTTTATTCTGAGCATCCAGCCTAAGCCTCCATTCATCCAGATTAAAATAGGGATTACTTAATACCAGATCACGCCACTCTCCAAGATCGGCCATTGAATCTTCCTTTTCGCCTCCTCTGAAAAATGGATAAGAAAAATGCAAATCAGGATGTATCAGCTTAGCATATTTTCTGCAGGAAGAACAATTACCACAGCTATCAGTTTCAGTTTTTTCAGTACATGAAATGAACTGCGCATAAGCCAAAGCAAGAGCAAAACTGCCGGAACCTTCTGGACCAAGAAACAATTGTGCATGACTTACACGGTTCTTAAAAACTGATCGAATCAGTTGTTCCTTTATCGCGCTCTGACCAATAATTTCCTGAAACAGCATGGTGCAAATTAAGAAAAATTACTTTTCAGAACACAGGTAATTAGGGAAGCTTGCTTTTAAAATGATCAGAATACTGATGTGGTCCTTAATATTATGTGCCGAACGTAGTTCAAAATACATAATTTTGCTCCTAACTAATTATAATATCTCGTTGAAATCTAATAAGAATCAGGGCCTAAGGCTTTCTAAGGAGGCTATGCAGGACTTTGGCTACAAGGTTGTAGATGCCATTATTGATCATTTTGAAACCCAGGACCAAAAGCTGCCTGTATCAAATGCCACCAGAAGAGAGATAGACAAACTTTTCTCTGAAGATATTCCCGAAAAACCAATGCCTGCAACAGAGGTTTTAAACTTTGTCCTGGAAAATGTCATGGCGCAAAGCAATGTAATGAGTCATCCCAAAACTTATGCATTTGTTCCTGGTCCGAGTAATTACATCAGTGTGATGTCTGATGCGCTGGCAACAGGTTTTAACATTTTTGCAGGTGGTTGGGTAGGTTCTGCAGCTGCTGCAGGAATTGAAATCACCACACTGAACTGGATGTTGAAGCTTTTCAGTTTCCCGGTAAAAAAGGGGGGCGGTATCTTTACCAGCGGAGGTTCAATGGCAAATTTAACTGCCCTTGCAACTGCAAGAAAAGTGAAGTGTGGCGAGGATTTCTCGAAAGCTATTATCTATTTATCCGATCAGGCACATTCTTCAAATATTAAGGCAATTTATATTCTGGGGTTTAAAAAAGAACAAATCAGGATAATTCCAACCGATATGGAGTTTAAGTTTTCCATTAACAAATTAAAAAATGCAATAGCCCGGGATAAAATTGAAGGATTAAAACCATTTTGCCTGATCGCCTCTTCTGGTACAACCAATACCGGAACAATAGACCCTCTGAAGGAACTCGCTATTATCTGCAGAAAGGAAAATATTTGGCTTCATGTGGATGGTGCTTTTGGTGCTGCAGCTATTTTATCAAAAAATGGCAAAAAACTACTTAAGGGTATTGAAAAGGCCGATTCAATAACAATAGATCCTCATAAATGGTTGTTTCAGCCATATGAAATTGGCTGCCTGCTGGTTCGTAATCATAAATATTTAAGCGGTACTTTTACCGAAAAGCCGGTTTACCTGAGAGATATTGAGGGTAATGAATCTGAGATCAACTTTTATGATCATGGTATTGAACTGACCCGGCATTTCAGAGCATTAAAGTTTTATATGTCAATAAAAACCTTCGGACTCAAAGCCTTCAGAGAAGCAATTGATTATAATCTGAATCTTGCTGAAAATGTAGAAGCTGAGCTCAGAAAGAGTGATAAATGGGAAGTAGTTTCTCCGGCTACACTTTCTATAATCAATTTCAGATACAATCCTGTCAAAGAGAATTTATCTCAAAAGAAAATAGATCTGATCAATCAAAAAATATCCGAAAAAATGATGGCTTCAGGAGAAGCGTTATTAGTTACCACAATCCTGCTCGAACAAGTTGTTTTAAGGATGTGCCTGATTAATCCAAGGACTACACTCGGAGATGTGAAAAGTACGCTGGCATTATGTGAAAAATTTGCATTAGAGCAGAGAATAGCTTAAATCTCATATATTTATTTCAAATTAAACTGATTATGCGCATCCTTGCTTTTGATTATGGTACCAAACGTATAGGTATTGCGGTAACCGATCCCTTGCAGATTATTGCAACCGGGCTTGATACCATTCATCCAAAAGACATCGTTGAATATCTGAAGAAATATATCTCAACAGAGCGGGTAGAACTTTTTGTGGTAGGTGAACCGAAGCAAATGGATGGAACAGCCTCACAATCTGCCCCTCATATTAAAGGATTTATCACCACGCTGAATAAAAACTTTCCTGGAATTCCTGTTGAACGCATCGATGAGCGCTTTACATCCAAAATGGCCTCCGCAGTGGTGGCTCAAAGTGGATTTAAAAAAACAGACCGTCAGAATAAGGAACGTCTGGACACGATCTCAGCAACAATTATCTTACAGACTTACCTTGAAAAGAAAAGCCTGGGCTAATCCAACCCTTCATTCGGCTTAAACCAATTTCATATCTTTACATCATGGATTTACTCAGCGATGAACTTAAAAGCTATCTGGAAAGCTGCTGCGATCCGGAAAGCGATCTGCTCAAAAAGATAGACCGGGAAACCCATATAAAAGTTTCTATGCCAAGAATGCTTTCAGGGCACTATCAGGGGCGGGTACTTAGTATGCTCAGTAAAATGATCAGTCCGAAAAGAATTCTGGAAGTTGGCACCTTTACCGGATACGCTACCTTATGTCTTGCTGAAGGTTTGGTTAATGATGGTATTTTGCATACTATAGATATTAACGCCGAGCTGGAAGACATGGTTCGGGCAAGTTTCAATAAATCAGATCTGGGAGTTAAAATTAAGTATCACATTGGTAATGCCGTTGACATCATCCCAAACCTGAACGAGTTATTTGATCTTGTTTTCATTGATGCAGATAAAAAAAATAATGAAACCTATTATAACTTAACAATTGATAAACTGAGAAGCGGTGGCCTGATCATTGTAGATAATGTGCTTTGGAGCGGAAAAGTAATCGGGGAGAAAAAAGCAGATTCAGGCACCCAGTTAATCAGTAATTTTAATGATATGGTAAGTTCTGATCACCGAGTAGAGAAATTAATCCTTCCGGTACGCGACGGATTATATATTATCAGAAAAAAGTAACCTCCAGATGCTAAACTTTAAATTAAATAAGTCTTTACTGTTTCTTTGTCCCTTCATTATTTTATTGATGGATTCTTGCGGAATTATAAGAAAACAGCCCCCAATACCAAGAGTTCAGGTACCGGCACCCGTTCAACAGAAAACCAAACAGGCTGAGACGGTGAAAGCCGCAGAAAACCAGGTTCCTGAAATTAAAAATCATACAACTGATACTTATATTGAGAGATTTAAACATATCGCGATTCGCGAAATGAATAGTTCCGGAATTCCCGCCAGCATTACCCTTGCACAAGGAATTTTAGAATCAGGCAATGGTAATAGTCAGCTCGCCCTTGAAGGAAATAATCATTTCGGAATTAAGTGCACACCGGAATGGAAAGGAAGAACAATGCTCAAGGACGATGATCAGAAAGATGATTGTTTCAGGGTCTATAAAACTCCTGAAGAATCATTTAAAGACCATACTGAATTTCTGAAAAGGAAAAGATATGCTCCGCTTTTCGAACTCGATAAAAACGATTATCGTGGTTGGGCTACAGGTTTGAAAGCTGCAGGCTATGCGACAAACCCACGTTATGCCGAGCTGCTGATCAACCTGATTGAACGCCATAATCTAAACCGTTTTGACCGCATCGAAACCCAAACAGAGAAAATAATACGGGAGGATAAAGTTCTGACAGAAATTGCCAAAAATATTCCGCTGGAAAAAAAAGAAGAGGCTTCCCAAATAAGGGTAACGATGAAGATTCATGAAGTAAGATCCGGAGATACAATATCTTCAATTTCAAAATTATTCGGGTTAAGTGTTGACGAGGTCAAACTACTCAATGGCCTGGAAGATACCAATTTGAAACCCGGACAGCTACTTGTTGTATCTAAATAAGTTAAAATTGTTAAAATTCACTTTTCTTTTCGCTGAAACACTTAGTTTTATCTGCTTGAAAAAAATAACAACTCTCTTTCTGTTACTATTCATTACCCTAAGCGGCCTCAATGCACAGGATAAAACAGTGCAGGGAATCGTTTTTGATTCGAACAGCAAACAACGTTTAACACGGGTATACATTTACAATACCCGTACCGGGGAGGGATTCTACAATACAACCAAAGGAGAATTTAAAACCACTGCCCGGGAGGGGGATGTGCTTGTTGCCGCATTACAGGGCTATGGAGTAGATACTATCAGTATTCGATCAGAAAATACCGTACTTTTCTATCTCAAAAGAAACAGTATACAATTGCAGGAAGTTGTGGTCAAAGATTCATTAAAAACTCCGGCCGACCAGCTAAAAGAGCGGAAGGAAGAATTTAATACCGCTTACAGTAAAGGTACTGTCAAAGATGTTCTGACCACCGGTGGAAGTAACGGAGGGGGCGGTGCAGGATTGAGCATCAATGCATTATATACTCTTTTAAGCCGGGAAGGAAGAAATGCCAGACTGCTTCAGAAAATTATAGAACGCGATTACCGCGACGCGATGATTGATTACCGTTTTACCAATACCCTGATTAACCGGGTAACCGGATTAAGCGGTGAGAAGTTGAAAGATTTTAAACAGCAATATAAGCCCGGATATTATTTTATTCTGGAAGCCAATGATTATGATTTGATTGAATTTATCAAAAAATCTTATCGCAGTTATCTTGAAAACCCCGCAGCTTACAGGCTGGAGCCTTTGAAAGGAAATTAATTTGACCAATTTTCGAATCATATATCTGCAAAACCTTCCGGTTAGTGGAATAGCATTGTTTCCATTTTTGATATTAAAAGATAAAAAAACGGCAGAGAACAAACAGCTTATGAATCATGAATTCATTCATTTCAAACAGCAAAAGGAATTACTGATCGTACCTTTCTACATTTTATACCTGTTAAACTACCTGATAAACCTTATCCTATATCGCAAACACACAAAAGCATATAGAAATATCGTATTTGAAAGAGAAGCCTATGAAAATGATTCCGATCTCAATTATTTATCATCACGCAGGTTTGCCTCATGGACAGCCTATCTTGCAAGAAAATAGCGAAAAGCAAAAAACATATCAAAAAGAGGGCTTTTTTGTTTTTATTTGCTGTATGCTTATCAGATTTTTTACAATTGCTTTTTTGGTATTGGGATTTTCCTCATTAGCTTACTCACAAAACACTAGTAATGAGCCTGATACACTTATTTTAAAGGAGTTAAAACAATATCCTCGAAGAAATACTCTGCCGGTGCGAAGGCCGGTTCTTTTCCCGGAAACTGTAGCTTTAAGTGCCGCTTCGGCCCTTGATTTAAAAGTAAATTATTGGCGCAACTATACCTCATTTGGATTAAATGTCAATCAGGCTGCTTTCAGTGGCAATTGGGGAGCCGGCGGTGTGAACTCTCTTGCATTGGGCGGGCAATTTTCCTATAAAGCAGATTATACCAAAGAGGACAAAAACTTTGCCTCAGAGCTCATACTTCAATACGGTAAACTGAACAATAAGGGGCAACTCTCTCGAAAGACAGTTGACAGAATTTTTTGGGATAATAAAGTAGCTTTGAAATTGTCTAAAAGTTGGTATTTTTTCGGATCAATTAACTTTGAATCACAATTCGATATGGGCTTTTCCTTTTCAAAAGATGACGTTGGAAATGAGAAGCGTACGCTTCTATCTAAATTCATGGCACCCGGATATCTGACAGAATCTTTTGGATTTGAGTATAAACCTGTCAAGCACTTTTACTTGCGGATAGGTACCGGAACTGCCCGTCAGACTTTTGTCCTTGATACCGATCTCCATCTGACCAACCCGAAGAATTTTGGGGTTGTGCCCGGTAAAACTTTCAGAAATGAGCTTGCATTTCAGTTAGTAAGCTCCTATGATAAGGATGTTGCTAAAAACCTTAACCTCAAAAGTCGTTACAGTATGTTTGCCAACTATGAAAAACTATCCAGTATCGATAATAGATTGGATCTGACTTTAACTGCAAATGTTAACCGTCTGATCAATGTATCCCTGGCAGGGATAATTCTTTATGATGATGATACTGCCAATAAGATTCAGGCGAGTCAGGCCATGGCTTTCGGACTGGTATATAAATTTGCGAATTAAGCATAAAAAATATCATGCCGGTAATTTTGAGGTATTCTGATTGATTATTATTCGAAAATCAATACATTAACGTGAGCTCGGGATAAGGTAGGATTAAATTTCAGAGAATTTAAAATATGC